>JBFXEP010000212.1:0-5859 GCA_050179995.1 Hyphomicrobium sp. | reverse complement strand
CCCGTCCGCAGCTACTTGGCCGCCCCTGTGATCTCCCGCTCGGGCGCCGTGATTGGCGGCCTCTTTTTCGGCCACCCCGAGCCCGGCGTTTTCGACGCGCGCGCCGAATCCATTCTCGTCGGCATCGCGGCCCAGGCGGCGATCGCCCTCGACAATTCCCGTCTCTTCCGCTCGGCCCAGGAGGAATTGCGCGAGCGGCGCCGCGCCGAGGAGGTCTATCGCACGCTGGTCGAAATGCTGCCGCAGCTCCTCTGGACGTGCAGCCCCGACGGAAAATGCGATCGCCTGAGCCGCCAATGGCTCGAGTACACCGGCATCGCCGAGGCCGAGCAACTTGGCTACGGCTGGCTCGAGAGGGCCATCCACCCGAGCGACAGGGCCCGCGTCTATGAGCATTGGATGGGCGCGGTGTGGGGCCAGCACGACTACGACATCGACTTCCGCATCCGCCGTTACGACGGTGTCTACCGTTGGTTCAAGACGCGCGCGTCCCCGGCCCGCGACGAGGCGGGCAAGATCGTTCAATGGTCGGGCTCGAGCACCGACATCGAGGACATCGTCGCCGCGCGCGAGATGCAGGCCTCCCTTCGCGCCGACCTCGAGCGCAAGGTCGCGCAGCGCACCGAGGAGCTTGGCGCCGCCTACGCGCGCCTCGTCGCCGAATCGTCCGAGCGTGAGGTGATCGAAGGGCGCTTCCAGCTTCTCGTCGAGGGCGTGACCGACTACGCGCTCTTCATGCTGGACGTGAACGGCATCGTCACCAACTGGAACGCGGGCGCCGAGCGCATCAAGGGCTACCGCGCCGACGAGATCATCGGACAGCACTTCTCCCGCTTCCACACCGAGGAGGACCGCATCAACGGCCTGCCTCAGCGCAGCCTGACCACCGCCGCCGGCGAGGGCAAGTTCGAGACCGAAGGCTGGCGCGTGCGCAAGGACGGCACGCGCTTGTGGGCCAATGTCGTGATCAACGCCATCTACGACCGCAGCGGCAAGCTCGTCGGCTTCGCCAAGATCACGCGCGATGTCACCGAGCAGCGCGCCGCCGAGGCGGCACTCCGTCAGGCGCAGGATCAGCTCACCCAGGCGCAGAAGATGGAGGGCATCGGCCAGCTTACGGGCGGCGTGGCGCACGATTTCAACAACCTGCTGACGATCATCATCGGCAACCTGGGCTCGATCCAGCGCTCGCTGTCGAAGTCCGTGGATCGCGAGCGCCTTCTGCGTCTCGCCGGCAACGCCATGCAGGGCGCCGAGCGCGCCGCCTCCCTGACCCAGCGTCTGCTCGCCTTCTCGCGCCGCCAGCCCCTCAATCCGGAGCCCGTCGATGTGGGCCGGCTTGTCGGCGGCATGACGGACCTCTTGCGCCGCACGCTCAACGAGGAGATCGCCTTCGAGACGGCGCTGGCCGACGGTCTGTGGCAGGTCAACGTCGACTCGAACCAGCTCGAGGTCTCGCTGTTGAACCTCGTGGTCAACGCGCGCGATGCCATGCCGGACGGCGGCAGGCTGACAATAGAGACGGCCAATGCCACCCTCGACGCGGCCAGCGCGGAGCGCCTTGCCGGCTTGCGCCCCGGCCGGTACGTCGTCATCAGCCTGACTGACACCGGCACCGGCATGACGGACGAGGTTCTCGCCCATGCCTTCGAGCCGTTCTTTACCACCAAGGACGTCGGCCACGGCACGGGGCTCGGCCTGTCGCAGGTGTACGGCTTCGTCAAGCAATCGGGCGGGCAGGTCAGGATCTACACGCGGCCGGGCGAGGGCACGACGGTCAAGATCTATCTGCCGCGCTCCACGAGCGAGCTCCCCGTAGCGTTGCCCGTCCCGCCACCGGACGGCCGCGCGCATGCGCCCGCCAGCGAGACCATCCTCCTCGTCGAGGACGAGGAGAACGTGCGCACCTACTCGCGCGACATCCTGAGCGAGCTCGGCTATGCGGTGATCGACGCCCCCGACGGCCACGCCGCCCTGAGGCTCCTCGACCTGCATCCCGAGGTGCATCTCTTGTTCACGGACGTGGGCCTGCCGAAAGGCATGAACGGCCGCCAGCTCGCCGACGAGGCACGCCGCCGCCGGCCCGCGCTCAAGGTGCTGTTCACGACCGGCTACGCGCGCGATCCCATCGTCCACGACGGCACCCTCGATCCCGGCATCCAGCTCATTATCAAGCCCTTCGGCTACGAGGCGCTTGCGGTGAAGCTGCGCGACGTGCTCGGCCGCCCGCCCGGCTGACCGGTGCGCGCACGAGCTGTCGTCCCGCCATCCGAGCAACACGTGAGACCCGCCGCACACCACGCCGCGGCAGGGGATCCAGACCATGATCGCTTCGGACCCTATCAGTCCGAAGCGTGAATCATCGGTCTCATCAAAAAACCCAGAGCGCGATCGCGATTCAATCAAAACCGATCGCGCTCTGGCGTGCCGCTCCGCCCCGGTATAAGCATCGATGAGCAACGTTGCCCGCCGGGAAGGGCCCGCCGGGAAGGGAATGGGCCGAAGCCCGCACATGGCCGCTCGCGTCAAGTCACCGGTTTCCTCCGCGCTGGGCGTTGCCTTGCGCGGCTACGCGCTCGGCGCCTCCAAAGTGTTGAAGGTCGGGTTTCTGGCGCCGCTGACCGGCCCCCTCAAGGCATGGTCGGCCCCGGGGCTCGACGGCTGCCGCATCTGGATCGACAACATCAACGCCGCGGGCGGCTTGAACGTCGGCAACCGCAAGTACCAGGTCGAGCTGGTGCCCTTCGACACCATGTATGAGCCAGAGCGGGCCTTTCAGGGCATCAAGCAGCTCATCCTCGAGGACGGCGTGAAGTTCGTGCTGGTCAACGGCGGCAACGACCTCACGGCCGAGGTGCGCAAGTTCATCAAGCAGCACCGCATGCTGGTCGCGGGCCTCCTGCCGAGCGACCTGTCGCCGGATTTGCCGACGCTGGTCGCGCCGAGCGAGGTGCACCCGATCTACAACGTCACCGGCGTCGACTGGCTGAAGCGCAACAAGCCGCACTTGAAGACGGTCGCCATGTGCGCCCAGAACGACCCCTTCGGCCTGCCCTCGATCGCCACCTACCGGGCGGCCTTCGAGGCGGCCGGGATCGAGCTTGTCACCGAGCGCGTCTTCGAGCCGGACACGCGCGATTTCGCCCCCATCGTCGCCGAGCTGATGGCCAGGAGCCCGGACATCCTGTGCTGGGATACGGCCTACGAGCCGTTCGTCCACGCGCTGACCATCGAGGCCTTCAAGCGCGGCTTCAAGGGCCAGCTCCTGTCCTGCACCTGCGACAACTATCCGGAGCTCATCCGCCGCACGAGCCGCGCGTTCATGGAAGGCTTCGTCTTCCAGTTCCCGGATTTCGACGATCCCCGCCTCAACGACGCCCGCGTCAATTTCGAGGACCCGAACGGCTTCTACGACGAGTTCTGCCGCCGCTTTCCGCGCACCTGGAGCGCGGTATCCTGGGAGTACGCCTCCACGCTCGAGCTGTGGCGATCGGCGGTGCAGCGTGCGCGCACCTTCGAGCCGCTGTCCGTGCTTGCCCTCATGAAGGTGGGCGGCGTCGGGCCGCATGCCTTCGGCGAGGCCGCCTGGTGGGGCAAGGACCTGTTCGGCATCGACAATGCGCTGGTCGGCGATTGGCCGGTGGTGACCATCGTCGACGGGCGGGCTCGCATCCAGGAGTTCGGCTCCATCCCCGACTGGTGGGAGAAGCACAGGCCGATCCTCATCCGCCACATGCGCGCGCTCGACCTGATGTGGGACCAGCGCGAGCATCTGGCGGCGTGGTCGTAGAGGTTCGGCCCGTCATTCCCTCTCTCCTTGGGGAGAGGGTTAGGGTGAGGGGGCACTGCACTGTTTTTCCCCGCTCGCCTCAGGACTCGTAGAGCATGTCCTCGTGCGTGCTCGCCACGTGCAGCTTGGCGAGCTCGACCGCCGTTTCCACGTCGCGCCTGACGAGCGCGTCGTGCAGCGAGCGGAGCAGCATCTGGCTGTCGCGGATTTTGGACGGCGTGAGCACCTGCCTGCGGCTCGCCACCCACTGCGGCTGGCGGCGCACGCTGTAGAGCATCGCGTACATGGCCGCCACCAGCGAATTGTGCGTGCCCTGCGCGATCATCATCATGAAGTCGTCCTCGAGCGAGGCGAACCTGTCGGACTCCGTGACGATGGTCTCGACGAGGGCCAGCTGCTTGCCGAGCGCCGAGAGGTCCCGTGTCGACATGTAGAGCGTGGCGAGCCGCACCATCTCCGGCTCGAGGATCGACTCGGCGACGTTCATGGCGAACGGCGAAGCGGTTTCCGCGAGCTGCAGGATGGTCACATCGCCCGCCGGCACGGGGCTGTCGCCCCGCGCCTCGGCGGGCGGCTTGCGGTACATGACGAAGGTGCCGCTTCCGGCGCGCCGCGCGACGACGTCGAAGGTGGCCAGGAACTCGAGCGCCTGGCGGATTGTCGCCCGCGTCTCCTGGAACTCGGCGGCGAGCTCCCGCTCGGCCGGGATGCGCGTGCCGAACGTGTAGGTCCCGGATGCGATGCGCCCGAAGATGCGCGTCGCGATGTCTTTCGCCTGCGGCGTGACCAGTGGATGGCGGACGAGATCGTCGGCCCAGGGCGGAGCATCGCTGGCGAGGGGCTGGCTCATGTCAGTCCGAACCTCGCAGTCTCGTTTCAACTTCAAAACGCCGCGTGCGCGTGACGCCCTGCGCCAGGCCGGGGCGGATGAGAGCCATGAGCGGCACCGCCATCGCGAGGCTTGCCGCGAGATCGGGCGCGGCATAGCGGCGGGCATTGGGAAGCATCGCCAGGTCCGCGATCTCGGCATAGGGCGAGTCGGGCAGAGCCGGCTCGTGCACCGCGAGCAGCCGCACCTCGGGCGCGAGCGTGCCGAGGAGCCTCGCCAGCCGCGAGCCAAGCCGCGCCATGGACGCGTCGCTCGCGTGGGACGGCGCGCCGGCGATCAGGCGGTTCAGGCCTGCGATCGTCTGCGCGGTCTCGCAACGCTCGAGCAGGCGATGCCGCTCGGCCTCCGCGAAGGCCGTGAGGTTGCGTTCCGCAAGCCGTCCGTGGAAGGCGGAGCTCGCCCCGCGAAGCGGCATCTCCGCCCGCGCGATCTCGCGCGCCACCTGCTGCCAACGGCCCTCCGCATCCGCGAGGGCCGCCTCGGCCTCGCCCGAGTGAGAGAGCAGCGCATGGGCCACGCCCGCGTTGCTCAGCGCTGCGGCGGCGAGCGGGCCGCTCCGCTGCTCCGCGAGCTTCGCCTCGGCGTCAAGCCAGATCCGCGCGGCGTCCTGGTATCGGGATGCGCCCATGGCGCGAAACCCCGATACGGTCGCCTCCCGCCAGCCCTCGAGGCCTCCGCACACCGCTCCGCACATGGGCCAGCTCCCTTTTTGCGGCTTGATGCGCGCCAAAGGGCGTCAGCATGCTCCTGGTGGCACGGGATGGCAACCAATAAAAACCAATACCAACCTATTCTCGGGGTGTGAGCGCACTGCGGTGCGATAAGCAGCAGGAACTGCAGCGCTTAGGGATTGTGCAGTTGCACAAAGATGAAACAAGTTTCTCACAGGTCAAACTTCAGGCTTGCCAGTAAACGCCGAGCCCCTAAGATGGGCACCGGAAAGCGCCCTGGTAAAAAGTGGTCAAAATTGGTCTTTACCCTATGACAGCGCCTCCGAAGATCAGCCGGTTTGGTGTCGCCCAAGTCCGTGGCCTGACCCTCCGCCTCCGGCACCCCTGTCGCATGTGATGAGGCTCTAGAATGTTCAGCGGCATCAAGAGCAGACCGATCTACGCTGGCTTGAGTCCTGATCCGCACGCGCGCCTCAATCTGATCGTCTGCGACCTCGGCGGCGCCGACG
>JBFXEP010000211.1:0-5896 GCA_050179995.1 Hyphomicrobium sp. | reverse complement strand
AGGACCGCGGCTTCCTGAAGGCGGGCGGCGTCATGACCGACGACATGATCGACGCCTACATCGAGCTGCGCATGAGCGAGAACATGCGCTACGAGATGACGCCGCATCCGATCGAGTACGACATGTATTACTCGGTCTGATCGACCGGGCACGGGGAGCTACCACGGACCACGATCGCTCGAGGCCCTATCAGCCTCGAGCGTAAATCGTCGGTCCAAAAGCGAGAAGGCCCGGGAGAACGATCCCGGGCCTTCTCGCTTTTGGCGCAATGGATACGGATCAGTAGAACACCAGCACCGCGACCAGCACGCCTGCAAGCGTGAGGCGATAGAAGCCGCGCTCATGCGCGAGAAGCCAGCCTGCGCAGCGGCGCGGCAGCTCGCTCCACGAGACGCGCGCCACCGCCGAGAGCACGATGCCGAGCACGAGGCCGATCAGCAGCGAGCCGAGGTGCACGCCGCCGGCTTCGCTGCCGAGCACGCCCTCGATCGCGAGCGGACTGCCCGTGCCCTGGCCGACGACGGTCACGACACCGGCGGCAAGAACACCGAAGGCAATAAGCGACAGGAATCCGATTGCCGATCTCATCACGGCCTCGCACAGGCTCACGCGCGCTTGGCGCCAGCGGCGCACGGCGCGCTTTGAAGGGATCGTGTAAGCATAAGCCGCTCGCCTCAACACGCAGTTAACTAGGTGTCGGCTTGTACATGCTTCGTGAGTTGACAGGCCCCCCATCGAAGCGCAGACTTCCCTGATCTGCTGAAAGGAGGTCTAAGAAAATGTGGCCACCGGATCAGACAAGGCCGCTCGGCGAATAAGCCTGGAGCTTACGTGCCACCGCGCTCGAGAGCGCGAGGCCGCGCCAGCGGCAAGAGACACACAATTCGAAACAATGACGTGGAGACTTCGCGCGACTGTGGGCCGACAAGGCGCCGCGGGCGATATGGGTGTGCACGCGATCGGGAACCGTGATCATTGCGAGGCCGTCGAAGTGGCGAGATGGCTCTGAGGAAGAGCCGAAGGATCGCCGAAGCGGACGATAGGCAAGAGATCGCGAAATCCGGACAACCCGGCCGAGCCAGAGAGCGGCGGCCGGACGGATGAGCCGATCGAGCGGACCGGAAGCAACAGCTGATCCGGACCGCGCAGAGCCCCCCTCGAGCCCGGCGCCGACGCCCCGAGCGCGCGGAGGATCGACGTAAGACAAGATCGACGGCTAGGACAAAGAGGAGCGGATCGCGAGCCCGGTCACCCGAAAGGCAAGAGCCTTTCATTCACGACCTCGGGATCTCGGCGTCCGCCAGCAGCTACATCGGTCCTTGACCGTCATCTCGCGAGCCCGCTCAGGCATCCTCCGCCGGCGGGCTCGTTGCATTTGGGGCTCTCGCCTCCCACGCGCTGCTCGACCTGCTTTCCAACGAGCATTGCCCCGCCCCCTCACCCGGAAGCGACGTCCATGCGGAGCATGGCTCCGCCATGATGATCGCTTCCGACCTCTCCCGTCCATGGCAGGAGGGGGCACTGGGGCACTCCACACTCAGCCGCGGCCCCGCCACGATTGCGTGCGAGCGAATGCACATGACGCGCACCGTCCCTGCCTCACGCCGGCTCTCCCTCTCGGCCCTCACCTTCGCGCTCCTCCTCGTCTGGGGAGCGGGAACCGCCGCCGAGGCCCGTCCGCCCTACGGCTGGCTCGAGGAGAGCGCGGCTCCCACCGGCACGCTCGCCGCTCGCATCGCGCCCCCGCCCGGCTTCGAGCGCGTGCCGGCTGAAGACGAAAGCTTCGCCGCCTGGCTGCGCGGCTTGCCCCTACGCCCCGATGGCGCGCCGGTCATGACCTACACCGGCAAGCCCAAGTGGCGGCAGGACGTGCACGCAGCCGTGATCGACATCGACGTCGGCAAGCGCGACCTGCAGCAGTGCGCCGACGCCATCATGCGGCTGCGCGCCGAATGGCTCTACGGCCTCGGCCGCGACAAGGAGATCGCCTTCAACGACACCGACGGCAAGCGCCGCCGCTTCTCAGCCTACAAGCGCAAGGACCACGCGGGCCTGCGCAAGTACATGGACCTCGTGTTCGCCTACGCCGGCACCTACTCGCTCGAGCGGGAATTGAAGACCGTCGCGGCCGACGACATCGCCACTGGCGACGTGTTCATCAAGGGCGGCTTTCCGGGCCACGCCGTGCTCGTCGCCGACATGGCGGTGAACAGGGAGACGGGCGAGAGGCGCTTCCTCTTGCTGCAGAGCTACATGCCGGCCCAGGACATCCACGTGCTGAAGAACCCAAACTCTCCTGACGGCTCGCCCTGGTACGCGACCCCTATCGGCGAGCAGCTCGTCACCCCCGAATGGACCTTCCCCCGCACCGCCCTCCGCCGCTGGCCCTGAAAGCTCACATCTAGGGCGCGATCACGATTCAATCAAAGCTGATCGCGCGCTAGAACCCGCCGAGGAAGCTGCCCAGGAAATCGTCGTTGGCGGTCGGCTGGCTGCGCGCCTGCTTCACGGGCTTGTCCTCGAGATGCGCCTGATCCGGAACGGGCGGCGCCAGGTGATCGCGCCCCTTCGCGATCTGGTCCCACTTGCCGTCCAGCGCCTGCGTGACGCGCTTCTCGTGCCCGTAGATGTCGGAATAGGTGGTGAGCTTCCCGTCGTCGTCCACCCATGCCGTGAAATAGGCGATGTGCATCTTGATCGGCTTGTCGATCGCGACCTCGTTGTTGAACGGACCCTGCTTCGCAAGCTCATCGATCTTGGCTGCGTCCCACCCCTTGTCCTCGGCGAGCAGGATCTCCGCCACGCGCAGCGGATTGCGCAGCCTCAGGCACCCGTGCGAGAGCGTGCGCTGCTTGGCGTTGAACATCCACTTGTCGGGCGTGTCGTGCATGAAGATGGTGTGCTGGCTCGGAAACGAGAATTTCACGTACCCCATCACGCTCTTGCGCCCCGAGGGCTGCACGACCTCGTAGTCGCGGATGTCGAGCGTACGCCAGTCCATCGTGCGCCAGTCGAGCCGCCGCCCGTCCTTGGTCTCGACCTCGAGCCCGTACGAGCGCATGAGCCCGCCGCCGCGCAGAAGGCTCGGCCACAGCTCGTTGACCTTGATGCTCTCCGGCACCCGCCACATCGGCCGGAAGGTGATGCTCTTCAACGGCCGCGTGAAGATCGACGACTGCTTGCCGGTCTCGCCGACGACGATGCGCTCCGAATGGATCGGCGTCCCGTCCTTGACGATGTCGATCATGTACGACGGCACGTTGGCGAACAGATGCAGCGCCCCGAGGTCGTCGTGCATCCAGCGCCACATCTCCATGTTGGCGAGGAGACGCTTCGCCGCCGCATTGGGCTTGCCGCCCGTCTTGGCGATCGCCTCCGCATATTTCTCGCGCAGGCGCTGGAACTGCGCATGCTGGGGATGCGTGCCGACGAGGAAGGCACCTTTGTCGGGCGCGGCCGCAAGCCCGTCGAGCACCTTCGCCGGATCGAGGAGTTGCGGCTTGCGGTCGAGGTTGGAGTTGAGCTGGCCGGCGAGATCCAGAATGCGCCCGCCGCGGGCAAAGCGCGCGTACTTGAGCACGACGCGCGCCAGCTCGACCTCGGCCACGGCCTGCGTCTCGGGCGAGAGGTGGCCTGCCTCCGCCGCATCGAGCTTGGGCGCCACGAAATCGGCGCTGTCCAGCCCCCAGTCGCCCGCCTTGGCGAAGGCATCTGTCACAGCCGCCGCTTCCGCGGTGAAGCCCTTGGCGTCGACCCACAACGGCGCGTAGGACCGCGCCGCATAGAAGGCGGCGAGCGCCGCGCGCTCCTTCTTCTCCGGCTCCGTGCCGTCCTCGGGGATGAGCGCCAGGCGGGCCTTGATCGCGATGCCGACAGGGGAAGTGGGCTCGGCCACAGCCGCAGGCGCGGCAGCGGCGGGTGCGGCCACAGGCTCCGCCTCGGGCTTCGCGACATCCTCCGGCGTCGCCGGATCGGCCGACTGGAGCGTTTGAGGCCCCGCCCGCTCGATCGACCCGGTCTCGGCCCGTGCCATCCCCGCGAACGCCAGCAACACCGCAGCGAGCGCCAGCAGCGATAAGCGACCCATAGAACCTCCCCCAAAGCGCAGGTGTCGGGAACCACTCGTGTGATGATCGAGAAATTCGCCTTATCTAGTGGCAAGGCTCCAAGCGAGTTTCTCGATCTGAATCACACTAGCAAGTCTATGATTCTAGTGTCTCTTTTGAGTCCGAAGTTCGCTCCCGAGCCTAGCTGCGGACTCTGGCGAACTTCGCAATCAGGACACTAGGCGATTCGAGCCGCCTCGAGACGCGCCGCCCCCCGCGGAACGCTCGTTTCAACACCCGTTTAGTTGGCTTTGTTCCGGCCAGCGTAGGCCAAAGTTGTGGCTGCAAACGGGTTGGTCGCGAACATCGTTTGCTTTGGCGCTGAAGAGAGTGGTGGGCTCCACCCGGAAGCCGGGCTTTCCGCCTTGCAACCGGGCGCGACCTCATCTAAATGGCCCGTTTTCCGAAAGGACCGAGCATGAGCAAGCGCCGGGCGGAAGTGGGCATCATCATGGGCAGCCAGTCCGACTGGCCGACCATGAAGCAGGCGGCCGCCGTCCTCGATGAGCTCGGCGTCGCCTACGAGGCAAAGGTCGTCTCCGCCCACCGCACGCCCGACCGCCTCGTCGCCTACGCCAAGTCGGCCCGCGAGCGCGGTCTCAAGGTCATCATCGCCGGTGCCGGCGGCGCCGCGCATCTCCCCGGCATGACCGCCTCCATGACGCCGCTCCCGGTCCTCGGCGTGCCGATCCAGACCAAGGGCCTCAAAGGCCTCGACAGCCTCTACTCCATCGTGCAGATGCCGGCCGGGATTCCGGTCGGCACGCTCGCCATCGGCGACGCCGGTGCCACCAACGCCGGCCTGCTCGCCGCGCAGATCCTGGCCCTCGCCGACCCCGACCTCGCTCTCCGCATCGACAAGGTTCGCGACAAGCAGACGGCGGGCGTCGCCGAAGAGCCCAAGGCCGAATGAGCGCGCTCCCTCCCGGCTCGACCATCGGCATTCTGGGTGGCGGCCAACTCGGGCGCATGCTGTCGCTCGCCGCCGCGCGCCTCGGCCTCAAGTGCCACGTCTATTCCGACGTACCGGGCGGCGCCGCGGACGTCGCCGCCGCCTCCACCGTCGCCCCCTACGAGAACACGAACGCGGTGCGCGCCTTCGCCGGGAGCGTCGACGTCGTCACCTATGAGTTCGAGAACGTGCCGCTCGCCGCCGCGGCCGCCGCCGGCGAGGCCGCGCCCATCCGCCCCGGCCCGAAAGCGCTCGCCGTCGCTCAGGATCGCCTGAAGGAGAAATCCTTCGTCAGCGCCCTCGGCATCCCCGTCGCGCCCTTCGCGGCCGTCGATGACGACGCCTCGCGCGATGCGGCCCTCCTTGCCATCGGCGAAAGCGGCATCCTGAAGACGCGCCGCTTCGGCTACGACGGCAAGGGCCAGGTGCGCATCCGCAATGCCGCCGAGCTCGCGCCCGCGTTCGAGACGCTGCGCCGTGCGCCCTCCGTGCTCGAGGGGCTCGTCCCCTTCGCCTACGAGGTGTCGGTGCTCGTGGTGCGCAGTCTCGCGGGCGAGATCCGCACCTACGACATCCCGCTCAACACGCACAAGGACGGCATCCTCGACACCTCGACCGTCCCCTCGCCGCTCCCCCCGGCGCACGCCGCCCGCGCCTCCGATATTGCCGGCGCGATCGCCACCGCCCTCGACTACGTGGGCGTGCTCGGCGTCGAGATGTTCTATCTGCCGGACGCGCCCGAGCCGCTCGTGGTCAACGAGATCGCGCCCCGCGTGCACAACTCCGGCCACTGGACCATGGACGCCTGCCTCACGAGCCAGTTCGAGAACCACATCCG
>JBFXEP010000210.1:0-5897 GCA_050179995.1 Hyphomicrobium sp. | reverse complement strand
TATCACAAGCTTGGGCGTCACATATCCTTAAACCGGCCTGAAGTCCAGCCGACGGGGTTTTTTCGCACCTCGCAGCTCTCCGGCTCGAGCTCCTTGTGACAGATCCCATGGCGGCGCGAAGTTCCACAGGACACAGCTTTTAGCACCCGGGATTGCGGCCCGGGCTAGGCGGGGCTTTCGAAAAAGTGTTGAATGCCGGTGATCGTGCGTTCGACGGCACGTCGCGCACCACATAATGCTTGCCCGGAGGTCTTGGAACGCCTCGCGGGCCCTACGCGGCGTTGGGACGCGGGGGCCTAGCGCGGCGATTTCTCCTCAAGGACAGCGCGGAGGAACGCCCATGGCAAAAACCGGCGTCGCCGACGCTCTCGGCACGGCACCTCATGCCTGGCTCAAGGCCTATCCCGAGGGCGTCGACTGGGGCATGGCGCTCGAGGCGGCGCCGATCTTCGATTTCATGGACGCGGCGGCGGCGGAGAGCCCGAACCGGCCCTGCACCACGTTCCTCGGACGCACCCAGACCTATGCCGAGATCGGCGCGCTGGTCGACAAGGCGGCGGCGGGCCTGCAGCAACTCGGAGTGATCAAGGGAACGAAAGTCGGCCTTTTTCTTCCCAACACGCCGACCTACGTCGTTTATTACTTCGCCATCCTCAAAGCGGGCGGCGTGGTCGTCAACTACAACCCGCTCTATTCCATCGAGGAGCTGACCTTTCAGGTGAAGGACAGCGGCACCGAACTCATGGTGACGCTCGACCTCCGCGTGCTGTTCGACAAGGTCGAGAAGCTGATCGCGGACGACGTCCTCAAGGGGGCGGTGGTGTGCTCCTTCCCGGAGCTGCTGCCGGCGGCCAAGGCGGTGCTGTTCAAGCTCTTCAAGGCGAAGGAACTCGCGCGCCCGCGGGCCTCGCCTGTGCGGGACCGGCTGCGGCTCGAAAGCGAGGTCCTGGCCGACGCGCAGGATCTCGAGCCGGTGGCGATCGACCCCGAGCAGGATCTCGCCGTCGTGCAGTACACCGGCGGCACCACGGGCACGCCCAAGGGGGCCATGCTCACGCACGCCAATATCTACATCAACGTGCTGCAGATCGGCGCCTGGGCGCCCGACCTCGTCTACGGAAAGGAGAAGTCGCTCGCGGCGCTGCCCTTCTTCCACGTGTTCGCCATGACGGTGGTCCTGAACCTCGGCGTCAAGTTCGCCTCCGAGCTGTTCCTGATGCCGCGGTTCGTTCTGGCCGATGCGCTGGACCTCATCAACCGGCATCGGCTGACCGTGCTGGCGGGCGTGCCGACGCTGTTCAACGCCATCCTCAACCATCCCCGCATCAAGGACTTCGACCTCAAGTCGCTCAACTTCTGCATCTCGGGCGGCGCGCCGCTGCCGAGCGAGGTCAAGGACGCGTTCGACGCGGCGACGGGGTGCTCGCTGGTCGAGGGGTACGGATTGTCCGAGGCCTCGCCGGTCGCGACCTGCAATCCTCTGAACACACCCGTGCCGCGCGGGTCGATCGGGCTGCCGCTGCCCGGCACCATCGTCACGCTGCGCGATCTCACCGATCCCACGCGCGAGGCGCCGAGGGGCGAGCGGGGCGAGATCTGCATCATCGGCCCGCAGGTCATGCAGGGCTACTGGAACAGGCCGGCGGAAACGGCGGCGCAGTTCGCGGGCGAAGCGCTCCGCACGGGCGACGTCGGCATCATGGACGAGAACGGCTACTTCTTCATCGTCGACCGCATCAAGGATCTCATCATCTGCTCGGGCTACAACGTCTATCCGCGCCGCGTCGAGGACGCTCTCTACGAGCATCCGGCGGTGGAGGAGGCGATCGTGATCGGCATTCCCGACAAGTACCGCGGGGAAGCACCCAAGGCGTTCGTCAAGCTCAAGTCCGGGCATAGCGCGACCCGCGACGACCTGATGAAGCATCTTGAGGTCAAGCTCTCCAAGCTCGAGATGCCGGCCGACGTCGAGTTCCGCGACACGCTGCCCAAGACCATGATCGGCAAGCTCTCCAAGAAAGAGCTCAAGGCCGAGGAGATGCAGAAGAAGCGCGGGGGAGCGTAGGCGCCAGGATCAGGGCTTGCGACCGGGAACGATGGATCCGGTGCCGCGCGGCCGCGCCGGTCCGCCCTCCATGCCGGGAGGCGGGCCACCGGGAGGGGGTCCGGGCGGGCGATCGAACCCGACGGGCTCGGGGCTGGCCGCTTCATCGACACCGATGACGAGGCTCGCGACGTAGGCTTCCGCCTCCTCGCGGACGCTGACGAACGTGATGTGATCGCCATCCGCGCCGGTGATGAAGTCTGTGCTGTTCAGCGTATCGCGTTTCGCCTGGCGCTCGGCATAGGGAGCTATGTTGGTGAAGATGTACTCGGACAGTGCATCCGGGAAGTACATCTGACCGGTCAGCATCGCCTTGCCGCCGAGCAGGATCTTGAAGTGGATATGCGTCGTGCGGCCGCGGTACCAGCCAGGGTAGATCGTGTCGAACGTGACCTCGCCCGTCGCGCCAGTCGTTTGCGTGCCGCGCAGGAACTTCTCGCCCTTGGTCGAGGTGCTTCCGTCATCGCCCTGCCGATCGTAGCCAGAGTACTGCCCGGTGGCGTCGCAATGCCAGACGTCGACGCGCGCGCCCTCGATCGGCAGGCATGTCGCGCCATCGGCGACCTGCAGGTGCAGCTTCAGGGGTACGCCGGGCCGCCCTTCCGTGATGTCCACCCGATCGAGATCGGGGTCGAAATAGAACGGTCCTTCGACCATGCGCGGCGTCATGCGGCAGACGTTGGCCGCAGCGGTGACCGGGGTCGATGCCGGCGTTGCGGTGGTTGTTGCCGTGTCGGTTAGAAAAGCCGCCGAGCCCGCGAGCCCGACCAAGGTGACCCTGCGTGAAATTCCCGTGTCGTTCGTCATCGTCCCCCCGTGTCATGCGTGACCGGGCGCCGGATGGACGATCCGGCGCTTCTTCGCTCTCAACGGGTCACGCGCGTTCGATCCGTTGCGGAGAGTGCTGCGTCAGGCGGTCGCGCGGGCCGGCCGCTACGCCGCGGCGCGGACGTCGGCGCGGGTGGCGCTCTCGAGGATGGCGGCGACGCCCATGCCGCCCGCAGTGCAAATCGAGATCAGGCCGCGGCCGCCGTTCTCGGCGAGGAGCTTCGACAGGTTGGCAAGCACACGCGCGCCGGTGGCGGCAAACGGGTGGCCGAACGCCAATGACGAGCCCTTCACGTTGAGCTTGGCGCGGTCGATCGAGCCCAGTGGATGGTCCTTGGCGAGCTGGGTGCGGCAGTACTCGACATCCTCCCACGCCTTCAGGGTGGCCAGCACCTGGGCCGCGAAGGCCTCGTGGATCTCGTAGAAGTCGAAGTCCTGCAGCGTGAGATGCGCGCGGTCGAGAAGCTTCGACACGGCGATGGTCGGCGCCATGAGGAGACCATCGCCGTCGACGAAATTGTTGGCCGAGGTCTGCGTGTAGGTGAGGAACGACTGGATGGGTAGGCCGTGCTGCATGGCCCACTCCTCGCTCGCGAGCAGCACGCAGGCGGCGCCGTCGGTCATCGGCGTCGAGTTGGCGGCGGTCAGCGTGCCCTTCTCCGACTTGTCGAAGGCGGTCTTCAAGGTGGCGAGCTTGTCGAGGCTGATGTCCTCGCGCAGGTTGTTGTCGCGGAAGACGCCGGCGGTCGGCACGATGAGATCATCCATGTAGCCCGAGCGGTAGGCCTCGGCGCCCTTCTTGTGGCTTTCGAGGGCGAAGCGGTCCTGCGCCTCGCGCGTGACCTTCCATTCGCGCGCCATGAGCTCGCAGTGCTGGCCCATGGTGAGGCCGGTGCGCGGCTCGGCGACATTGGGCGGCTGGGGCGCGAGCTCGCGGGGGCTGAAGCCCTGGAACACGCGCAGGCGGTCCAAGGCTGTTTTCTGCTGTCCGAGCTGGATCAGGCGGGTCGCGAATTTCTTCGAAAAGACGATGGGGGCATCCGAGGTGGTGTCGGAGCCGGCGGCGATGCCGCACTCGATCTCACCGGTGGCGATCTTGGCGCCGATGCCGGCCGCCGCCTGCAGGCTCGTGCCGCAGGCCTGCTGCAGCGTGATGCCGGGCGTCGAGGGCGCGAGCCTGGTGCCGAGCACCGCTTCGCGCGCGAGGTTGAAGTCCTTGGAGTGGGTGACGACCGCGCCGCCGACCACCTCGTCAATGTGCAGCCCCTTCAGGCGATAGCGCTCGACGAGGCCGTTCAGCGCCGCCGTCATCAGGTCGAGGTTGGAGAGGTCGGCGAACAGCGTGTTCGACCGGCAGAACGGCGTGCGCACGCCGCCAATGATGCCAACCCGCCTCAGAGTCCCAGCCATTGCAATTCTCCAATCCGCTCCGTCAGGACCGCTCGCGTTCAAAACGTTCGCCGCGCGTCGACCCCGAGCTGCTGTTTCACGCCGTCGACATCACCCAGCACCCACAGCCGAGTGATCTGCCGGCCATCCGTCTCGAAAAATGCCGCCCCGGCCCAGCCGATCGGACGGCCCGTGCCGGCGACGCCGAAGAACTCACCCTGATGCAACCCTTCGAACGACAGGCGGGCCGCGGCCTTGTCACCGTCCACGATCAGATCGTCGACGGTGCACGTGTAGTTTCCGAGCGCGGCGTGGATGGCGCGCATGTAGTTGAGGAAGCCGTCGAGGCCTTGCCGCTCGGGGCCGAGGGACGCCCGGAACGCGAAGCCCGGGTGCAGGATTTCGCGCGCCACGTTCTCGTCGGCGCGGTTCCAGACGACGTCGTAGAAACGCCTGACCAGATCCGCCGTCGTGGCTCGTGCCTCGGATTGCATCATTCAGCCGCGTTGCGTTGCTCGGGTGCCGCGGCGACCGCCTGCTCACTGGCCTTGTAGTGAAGCGGGCCGCCGCGGAAAGGCGCAAAGCCGGTGCCGAAGACGACGCCGGCATCGACCAGGTCCGCGCTCGCCACGACGCCTTCATCCAGAGCGCGCTCTGCTTCGGAGATGATCGGCTCGACCAGCTCGCGGCCAAGCTTCTCGAGGTCGGCCGCTGCGTAGCTCTTCTCTGCCTTCTCCGCCCGGCCGTCCTTCCACACGTAGAAGCCCTCGCCGGTCTTCTTGCCGAGCTTCCCCGCTTCCACCAGGCGCTGCAGGAGCGAGCCCTCGGGCGAGAGGCCCAGGATGCGCCCGACGTGCGCGCAGACGTCGAGACCGACCGCGTCGGCCAGCTCGATGGGACCCATCGGCATGCCGAACGTGCGGGCCGCCTCGTCGATCTTCTCCTTCTCCTCGCCCTTCTCGAGCCGCGCCATGGCCTGCATCATGTAGGGAGCGAGGATGCGGTTGACGAGGAAGCCCGGCACGCTCTTGGCGACGAGCGGGAACTTGCCGATGGCGGTGATGAAGGCCGCGCCCTTCGTCACGTCCTCCTCATGGCTTTGCGCGCCGCGCACCACCTCGACCAGCGGCATCTGCGCCACGGGATTGAAGAAGTGGATGCCGATCAGCCGGCCGGGGTCCTTCAGGGGCGCGGCGATGGCTTCGATTTCAAGGGACGAGGTATTGGTCGCTAGCACGGCGCCGGGCTTGATCCTGGTCTCGAGGTCGGCGAACAGCTTCTGCTTGATGTCGAGCCGCTCGACGATGGCCTCGATGATCACGTCGGCGCGCGACGCGCCGGCTCCCGTGGGATCGGCGATGAGACGCGCCTTGGCCGCGGCCCGCTGCGCCTTGGTCTTGAACTTCCTGGCGAAGAGCTTGCCCTGGGCCTTGATGCCCTTGTCGATCACCTCGGCGGAGAGATCCTGCAGCGTCACCTCCATGCCGGAGGCGACGCACCAGCCGGCGATGTCGGCGCCCATGGTGCCGGCGCCGATGACATGCACGCGGAGCGGCTTCCATTTGAGGTCCTTCGG
>JBFXEP010000209.1:0-5905 GCA_050179995.1 Hyphomicrobium sp. | reverse complement strand
GCCTCGTCCCGGTGCGTGACGTGCGGGATGTTGAGCCACGCGCGGTGCAGGTGCGGGCCCGAGAGGCGTTTGAGGCGGGACATGGCCTGCGTTTCGATCGGCCCGAACTTGGCGAAGTCTTGCGCCGGGATCTCGGGGATTCCGCTCCCGCCGCCTCCGCCGCTGCCGGCCAGCGCCCGCTTCACGTCGTCCTTGGTGATGCGCCCCTTCTCGCCCGTGCCGGTGACGCGCGAGATGTCGATGTCGAACTCGCGCGCGAAGCGGCGCACGGAAGGGCTTGCGTGCACGTTGCCGTAGTCCGTGCCGAGCGGAAGGGGCACGCGCGCCGGCGGCTGGCCCGGCTCCCGTGGGGCGGCGCTGTCCGAGGCTGCGGGTGCCTTCGTGGGCTCGGCTGAAGCGGGAGCCGATGCCGGCGCCGCCTTCGCCGCGGGCTGAGCCTTGGCCGGCTTGGCGTCGGACGACGAGAGACGGATGATCGCCGACCCCTCGCTCACCTTGTCGCCGACCTTGACCAGGATCTCGGCGACCTCGCCCGCCTCCGGCGCCGGCACCTCCATGGCCGCCTTGTCGCTCTCGAGCGTGACTAGCGGGTCGTCGCGGCGGATCTTGTCACCCGCCTTCACGTGCACCTCGATGATGGGCACGTTCTTGTAGTCGCCGATGTCGGGAACCTTCACTTCGATCGAGGACATGAGGTGTGTTCCTGCGCTACGCGAGGGCGGGGTCGATCCGCTCGGGATCGATGCCGTAGTCTTTGATGGCCTGGGCGGCTTTGGAGGACGGGATCTTGTTCTCGTCGGCGAGCGCCTTGAGGGCCGCGAGCGCCACGTAGTGCCGGTCGACCTCGAAGTGCCGGCGCAGCTTCGAGCGGTAGTCCGAGCGTCCGAACCCGTCGGTGCCAAGCACGCGGAACGTACCCGGCACGAAGGGGCGGATCTGGTCGGCGAAGGTCTTCATGTAGTCGGTCGACGCCACGATCGGTGGCGTGGCGTCTTTCGATGCGAGACACTGCGTGACATAGGGCACCCGCGCCGGCTCCTCCGGGTGCAGCATGTTCCATCGCTCGACGGCGAGCGCCTCGCGCCGAAGCTCCGTGAAGCTCGTCACACTCCAGATGTCGGCGCCGATCCCGAAGTCGCGGGCCAGCAGCTCCGCCGCGGCGATCACCTCGCGCAGGATGGCGCCGCAACCCAAAAGCTGCACGCGCGGCCCCTTGAGCGATGCGTCGGCGCCCTTGAGCAGATACATGCCGCGGATGATGCCGTCCTCGGCTCCCTTCGGCATGGGCGGGTGCACGTAGTTCTCGTTGAGGCTCGTGAGGTAGTAGAACACGTCCTCCTGCTTCTCGAGCATCCGAGTGAGGCCGTGCTGGATGATGACCGCAACCTCGTAGCCGTAGGTCGGGTCGTAGGAGACGCAGTTCGGGATGGTCGAGGACAGGATGTGGCTGTGCCCGTCCTGGTGCTGCAGCCCCTCGCCGTTGAGGGTCGTGCGCCCGCTCGTGCCGCCGACCAGGAAGCCGCGCGAGCGCATGTCGCCCGCCGCCCACGCGAGGTCGCCGATGCGCTGGAAGCCGAACATCGAGTAGTAGACGAAGAACGGCACCATCGGCACGTTCGAGGAGGAATAGGAGGTCGCCGCCGCGATCCATGACGCCATGGCGCCGGCCTCGTTGATGCCCTCCTCGAGGATCTGCCCGCTCTTGTCCTCCTTGTAGTACATGAGCTGATCGGCATCCTCGGGCCGGTAGAGCTGCCCCACCTGGCTGTAGATGCCGAAGGTGCGGAACATGCCCTCCATGCCGAACGTGCGGCTTTCGTCGGGCACGATGGGCACGATGTGCCGCCCGAGCGACTTGTCGCGCATGAGCTTGGTCAGGAGCTGCACGAACGCCATGGTGGTCGAGACCTCGCGCCCGTCCGAGCCCTTGAGCTGCGGATCGAAGAAGGAGAGGGGCGGGGCGGTGAGCTTGGCCGTGGTCTTGGTGCGCCGCATGGGCAGGTAGCCGCCGAGCGCCGCGCGATGCTCCTTGAGGTAGGTGAGCTCCGGGCTCCCTTCCTCGAAGCGGATGAACGGCAGCGTCTCGAGGTCGGCATCCGAGACCGGAACGTTGAAGCGGTCGCGGAAGAGGCGGAGCGCATCCTTGCCCATCTTCTTCTGCTGGTGCGCGATCATCTGGCCTTCGCCGGCGGCCCCCATGCCGTAGCCCTTGACGGTCTTGGCCAGGATCACGGTCGGCTGGTCCTTGTGGTCGACGGCCGCGGCATAGGCGGCGTAGACCTTGCGCGGGTCATGCCCGCCGCGCGTCAGCGACCAGATCTTCGCGTCCGACCAGTCCGCGACCAGCGCCGCCGTCTCCGGATACCGGCCGAAGAAGTGCTGGCGGATGTAGGCGCCGTCCTTGGCCTTGAAGTCCTGGTACTGGCCGTCGTTGCACTCCTCCATGAGCTGGCGCAGCCGCCCCGTCGTGTCACGCACCAGAAGCTCGTCCCAGTTCGAGCCCCAGATCACCTTGATGACGTTCCAGCCCGAGCCGCGGAAGTTGCCCTCGAGCTCCTGGATGATCTTGCCGTTGCCGCGCACGGGTCCGTCCAGCCGCTGCAGGTTGCAGTTGATGACGAACACCAGATTGTCGAGCTTCTCACGGCCCGCGAGCGAGATCGCGCCGAGGCTCTCCGGCTCGTCCATCTCGCCGTCGCCGCAGAACACCCAGACGTGCCGGTTCGACGTGTCGGCGAGCCCCCGGTCATGCAGGTATTTGAGAAAGCGCGCCTGGTAGATGGCCATGATCGGCCCGAGGCCCATGGAGACGGTAGGGAACTGCCAGAACGCGGGCATCAGCCAGGGGTGCGGGTAGGACGAGAGTCCCTTGCCGCCGGCCTCCTGGCGGAAGTTGAGAAGCTGGTCTTCCGTGAGGCGCCCCTCGAGGAAGGCGCGCGCATAGATGCCGGGCGAGGAATGCCCCTGCACGAAAACGAGGTCGCCGCCGTGTGTTTCGCTCGGCGCATGCCAGAAGTGCATGAAGCCGGTGTCGTAAAGCGTTGCAGCCGACTGGAAGCTCGCGAGGTGCCCGCCAAGCTCGCTCGAGAGCTTGTTGGCGCGCAGCACGGTGGCGAGCGCGTTCCAGCGGATCGCCGAGCGGATGCGGTTCTCGATCGCGCGGTCGCCGGGATGCTGGCGCTCCTTGTGCGGCGGGATGGTGTTGATGTAGGCCGTGTTGGCCGCGAACGGCAGCCGCGCGCCCTGGCGCCGCGCCGTGTCCACCGCATGCCCGAGCAGCGCGTCCGCCCGCTCGCTGCCCTCGAAGGCGATGAGCGAGGAGACGGCATCGCTCCACTCGCGGGCTTCTTCGTCCTGGTCGCGGTCGATTTCCATGCGTCACCTCAAGAAAAGCGGCCGGGGCACATCGCACACGTAGGGATGGCCAATCTCTATGTCATCCATGCGCGGGCGCTCCGATCTGGAGGTCGTTCAGATTTGCGTTGAACCATACGCCGCCCGTCATCCGCAAGCGATCAGCGATTGCTTTCGCATATTCGAAGAGAGGCGAAGTTTTTTGGAACGATGCGGAGCCTGCCCCAGCATTTTGATCCGCGGGGTGAGCGTGAACTGCGCTATGTCCATCTCGGTCGGAATGCCTAGCGTTGTTGGGTCTGGTAGTTGGGATGCACCCAGACGGGAACCGTCTCGGCGGGAAGGGGAGTGCGCCCCCGGATCACGTCGGCGAGCTTCTCCGCCATCATGATCGTGGGAACGTTGAGATTGCCGCTGACCACGTCCGGCATGATCGAGGCATCGACGACGCGCAGGCCCTCGACGCCGTGCACGCGCGCCTCCCCGTCCACCACCGCCATCTCATCCGTGCCCATGGCGCAGGTGCAGGAAGGATGGTAGGCGCTTTCCGCCTTGTCGCGGACGAAGGCGTCGATCTCGGCGTCCGACGTGGCCCGCGGACCGGGTGCCAGCTCCTCGTCGCGGAAGGGGGCGAAGGCGTCCTGCTCGAAAATCTCACGGGTGAGGCGGATGCCGGCCCGCATCTCGCGCCGGTCCTGCTCGGTCTGCATGTAGTTGAACAGCACGCGCGGATGCCGGCGCGGGTCGGCGGACCAGATCTTCACGAAGCCGCGGCTGGTCGGGCGCATCGGGCCGATGTGGGCCTGGTAGCCGTGCCCCTCGGCGGCCGAGGAACCGTCATAGCTCACCGCCATCGGCAGGAAATGATACTGCAGGTCCGGATGCTGCACCCCCGCCTCGCTGCGGATGAAGCCGCCGGACTCGAAGTGGTTGGTCCCGCCGAGCCCGCCGCCGGTCAGCAGCCACTGCACGCCGATCTTGAGCTTGGCCAGCGGATTGGTGGCGCTGTAGAGCGTGATCGGCTGCTTGCAGGAGTACTGGACGTAGGCCTCGATGTGGTCCTGCAGGTTCTCGCCCACTCCGGGCAAGTGCTGCACCACCGGGATGCCGAGCGCCGCGAGCTCGTCGGCGTTGCCGATGCCCGAGAGCTGGAGGATCTGCGGCGAGTTGATGGCCCCGCCGGAGAGGATCACCTCGCGCGTGGCGCGCGCCGTCTCGATGCCGTTGCCGCCGTCGTACTCGACCCCGACCGCGCGCTTGCCCTCGAACAGGACCCGCGAGACGAGTGCGCGCGACAGCACGGTCAGTCCCGCTCGCCGCTGCGCGGGCCTGAGGTGCGCGCGTGCCGCGCTCCAGCGCCAGCCCTTGTAGGTCGTCATATCCATCACGCCGAGGCCTTCCTGCTGGTGCCCGTTCATGTCCTCGGTGACGGGGTATCCGGCCTGCCGGCCGGCCTCGATGAAGGCCCGGTAGAGCGGGTTGGTGCAGGGCCCGGTGGTGACGAACAGCGGCCCGGAGTCGCCCCGATAGGCGTCTCCGCCCTTGAGGCGCGTCTCGGACTTCTTGAAGTAGGGCAGGCAGTGGAAATAGGACCAGGCATGCAGCCCCTGCCGCCTTGCCCAGGCGTCGTAGTCGAGCGCATGGCCGCGGATGTAGACCATGCCGTTGATCGACGACGACCCGCCGATGACGCGCCCGCGCGGGCAATGCATCACCCGGTTGTTCATGAACGGCTCGGGCTCGGTCTCGTAGTGCCAGTTGAAGCGCGTGCCCGCCAGCGGATAGGCGAAGGCGGACGGCATGTGGATGAAGATGCTGAGGTCCTGCGGGCCGGCTTCCAGCACCAGCACGCGCGCGCCCTGGTCCTCGGTCAGGCGGTTGGCGAGCACGCAGCCCGCCGATCCGGCGCCGACGATGATGTAGTCGTACTCTTGGCGAAGGCTCATGGCTGGCAAACCTGGACGCTAGAGTGCTTCCGGAAAAGTGGGAACCGGTTTTCCGATAAGAAGCACGACAAAACAAAGACCTTGAGTCTTTCCGCGATTCCATGAAAGCGGAAAGACCCAAGGGGAGATCACTCGTAGGGGCAGGGCACGTCGCCGAGCTCGACGAACACGCTCTTGAGCTGTGTGTAGTGCTCGATCGCGGCCTGCCCGTTCTCGTGGCCGACGCCGGACTCCTTCATGCCGCCGAACGGCATCTCGATCGGCGTCACGTTGTAGGTGTTGACCCAGCATATGCCGGCTTCGAGGCGCGCCGCCACCCGGTGCGCGCGCGCGAGGTCGCGCGTGAAGAGCCCGGCGGCGAGGCCGAACCTCGTGGCGTTGGCCCGCCGCACGGCCTCGTCCTCGTCGGAGAAGCGCAGCACCGACATGACGGGCCCGAAGATCTCCTCGCGCACGATGGTCATGTCGTCGGTGCAGTCGGCGAAAATGGTGGGCAGCACGAAGTTCCCGCCCGCCTGCGGCCCCACGTCGGCCCGCGCGCCGCCGAGCACGAGCCGCGCCCCCTCGGCCTTGCCTGACGCGATGTAGCCGAGCACCCGCTCCAT
>JBFXEP010000208.1:0-5906 GCA_050179995.1 Hyphomicrobium sp. | reverse complement strand
CCAAGGAGGCGTTCCTCAAGGCGGCCAAGCAGGTCGAGGAGGCGCGCGAGAAGTACAAGGGCGTCATCGTCATCGACGCCATCGTGCCCGACTACTACGCCAAGTTCCCGAAGCCCTGCATGGGCGGATGGGCGCGCGGCATCGTCAACATCACGCCCTCGGGGCGGGTGCTGCCCTGCCACGCGGCGGAGTCGATCAAGACGCTCGCCTTCGACAACATCAAGGACAAGCCGCTGGCCGAGATCTGGCTCAATGGCGCCGCCTTCCAGGCCTACCGCGGCACGAGCTGGATGAAGGAGCCTTGCCGGAGCTGCCCGCGCAAGGAGATCGACTACGGCGGGTGCCGCTGCCAGGCCTTCGCGCTGACCGGCGACGCGACCAACACGGATCCGGCCTGCTCGCTCTCGCCGCTGCATGCCCAGTGGCAGGCCGTGGCCGAGGTCGAGAGCCACTCCGAGCCGCCCGAGTTCGTCTACCGGCGTGTGGGCGGTGCAGCAAAGAAGCTCGAGACCCACAACGTCTCTTGAGCGTTACCTAGGGGTCAAGTACGCTTTGATCCTGAGCCGGGTGCGGCAAGATGTTCACCCCCGGTTCAGTCGATCTTTGCCAGTATGCGACACTCGCCGGAAGGTTCGGGAGCCGAGCTGGCGAGGTCTAGGTTTGAAAAGAATTCGGAGGATTCGGAATGCTCAAGTGGGTTCTGGCGGTCGCCGCTCTGGTGGCCGTCCCCGTCACTGCGTCGGCTCAGGATGTCGAAGCCGGCGGCACCGTGTTCAAGAAGTGCGCGGCTTGTCACACGATCGAGGCGGGCAAGCCCAGCGGACTTGGACCCAATCTCAATTGCGTCGACGGCCGCCCTGCCGCTTCGCAAGCTGACTTCGCCGACAAGTATTCGCCGGCCCTCAAGGGCGCCGGAATCACGTGGGATGATGCCAAGTTGCTCGAGTGGATGGAGAACGACGACAAGGTCGTTCCGGGCAACAAGATGATCTTCCCGGCCCGCGTCAAGGACGAGACCGATCGCACCAACCTGCTGGCCTATATCAAGGCGCAGTGCAAGAAGTAACAGCGACGCCTGACCATGCCATTCGACGCCGCGGACCGAACGTCCGCGGCGTTTTCATTTGGCATCCCCGATCGCCGTGACGTCGCTCGCATCGAGGCCGGCGAGCCAGTCCTCGAGCGGACGTCCGGCGATCTCGATCCCGGGGGCGATGTCGCGCAAGGGGACGAGCACGAAGGCGCGCTCGGTGATGCGGGGGTGCGGCAGCGTGAGGCTCGCCTCGTCGATGGTCACGCCGCGGTAGACGAGAAGATCGACGTCGATCACACGCGGCCCCCAGCGCTCCCTGCGAATGCGTTTCATCGCCTCCTCCACGGCAAGGCAGCGGGCGAGCACGTCGCGCGGGGCGAGTCTGGTGGCGACGGCGATGCAGGCATTGACGAACCAGTCCTGCTCAACGCCGCCCCAGGGCGCCGTCCGGTAGAGGCGCGAGGCGGCGAGCAGGCGCAGGCTGCCGTCTCGCGTCAGGAGCTCGATGGCGCGGCGGATGTTGGCCACTTTGTCGCCGATGTTCGAGCCGAGCCCGATCAGGGCGTCAAACCCGATGGATGCCGGCCTTGTCGTCATGGGGGCAAGGGGCAAAGGCAGCGAGCGACAGCGGATGTCGCGCGTGCCGAGACTTGCGTGGATCCCGGCCTGCGCCGGGATGACGTTTGTGGGGGGCGAGCCGGTCGCCCAAACTCTCCGTCACACCGGCGAAGGCCGGTGCGCAGACACGTCGGCCGGATCACGAGGTCAGTCATACTTGATGTAGGAGAAGCGCAGGTCGCCGGTGGGCGTGCCTTCAAGGGCGTTGTCCTCCTTGGCCGGCTGCCAGTGCACGACGTCCTCGATCTTCCGTGCCAGCGCCAGGTCCTTGCCGGTGATGCCCTTGGCCGAATGGGTCACGAGGCGCACCTCCACCCAGGCGTAGGACGCCGTGATGTCCGGGTGATGCCAGGCCGCCTCGGCCAGGTGGCCTATGGTGTTGATCACCATGAGCGTTCCCTTCCAGCCGGTCGTCTTGTATGTGCGGCGGATCCAGCCGTCATCGAGGCGCCACTCGGGCAGGTTCTCGACCAGCCACTGGGTGACCTCGGCGTCAGAAAGTGCCTGCTCGCGGGGGTTGCTCATATTGCTCTCTCCTCGCCTTTCGTAGTCAAATGCGTCGACCGTTGCGTCCTGGCGCGACCCTAGTCTCGGACCCCAGCCGGCGCAATCGGACTCACCCCTCCAAGGATGCCCTCGCCGATGCCTGATGCTCCCCTGGTCAAAGGCTGCCGCGTCTCGGCGCCAGCGCGCCTGCACCTGGGTTTCATGGACCTCAACGGCGGGCTCGGGCGCCGCTACGGGTCGATCGGGCTCGCGCTCGACGCGCCCTCGACGGAGATCAACGTCACACGCGCCACCTCCAACACCGCCACGGGCGAGGAGCAGGAGCGCGTGCTCGCGGTCGTCCAGCGCGTTGCGTCCGCGCTTTCGCTCAAGGGCGCCTACAAGGTCGACGTCAGCCAAGCCATTCCGGCGCACGCGGGCCTCGGCTCAGGAACGCAACTGGCACTCGCCATCGGATTTGCGCTGACGCGGCTCGAGGGCCTCTCGCTCACGCCGCAGCAGATCGGCGACCTCGCCGGCCGCGGCGCCCGGTCGGCGATCGGCATGGCGGCGTTCGAGGGCGGCGGCTTCATCGTCGACGGCGGGCGGGGCGTGCGCGACGCACCGCCGCCGGTGCTCATCCAGACGCCCTTCCCGGAGGACTGGCGTGTGCTCTTGGCGCTCGACGCGCGCGCCCAGGGCGCGCACGGGGATCGCGAGACGCAGGCCTTCGCGGCACTGCCGCCCTTCCCCGATGCGCTTGCCGACCGTCTCTGCCGCCTCGTGCTGATGCAGCTCGTGCCTGGCCTGATGGAAGCTGATCTCGCCGCGTTCGGTTCCGCATTAACCCAAATCCAGGGCATCGTCGGACAGCACTTTGCTGCGGCGCAAGGCGGAAGCCCCTGGACCTCGGCCGCCGTCGGAGCCCTGCTCAAACGTGCGGCAGAGCTCGGCGCCACAGGCATCGGGCAGACGTCTTGGGGGCCGACCGGGTTCGCCTTCGCGCCATCGCCGGATGTGGCAGTGCGTCTCTATGATTTTCTGGCCGGAGACGCTAAAGCGAGGGGCCTCGAAATCGTGATCGCGCGCGGGCGTAACGGCGGGGCTTCGATCACGACCTAGGCCGACCCTCCAAAACAACGGGCGACAACGCCCGCCCACCACGAACGGGAGAAGACCCAATGAGTGACGCGACGCCCATCCTGCACATGCTCTCGCCGCAGAAGCACATGAGCCCGTTCGATGTGAACATGGCGGCGGACGCAGGATACAAGGTCATCATTCCCTACATCAACGTGACGCTCGAGGAGGTGACGCCGCTGGTGCAGGACGCCATCTTCTCGCGTCCGCCCGACTACGGCGTGCGCACGGGCTTCTTCATCGGCGGCAAGGATGCGATTCTCGCGCTCGACATGATGGAAGCGGCGCGCAAGGCGCTGGTGCCGCCGTTCCAGCTCTCGGTGTTCGCCGATCCCGCCGGCTCCTTCACGACCGCGGCGGCGATGGTCGCCTGCGTCGAGCGGGTGTTGCGCTTCAAGTTCGGCCGCGGCTGGAAGGGCACGCGGATCGCCGTGTTCGGCGCAACTGGCGTGGTCGGTTTCGCCTCCTCGATCATCACCGCGCTCGAAGGCGCGCAGGTGCGGCTTGTCGCGCATCGCGGCGTCGAGCGCGTGATCAAGTCGGCCGCCGTGTCCAAGGAGCGCTTCGGCGTCGACCTCGAGGCGGTGGCCGGCGAGACCGAGGACCAGAAGCGGCAGATCATCGAAGACGCGGAAGTGATCTTCGCCGCCGCCGCCGCCGGCGTGCAGGTGATCTCGAAAGAGCAGAAGGCCTTCGCCAAGAACCTGCTCGTCGCAGCGGACGTCAATGCCGTGCCGCCCCCGGGCGTCGAGGGCATGGAGCTGTTCATGAACGGCGAGCCGCTGCCTGACTGCAACGCGCTCGGCGTCGGTCCGCTCGCCATCGGCGACATCAAGTACAAGACCGAGTCCGGTCTCTTCAAGCAGATGCTCGCCTCGGACGAGGCCCTGTCGCTCGACTTCCGTCACGCCTTCGCGCTGGCCCGCCAGCTCGTGGCTTGAGCGGCGAGACGGTCCTCATCGCGGCCTTCTCCGCGCGGGCGCTCGCTGCGTCCGCGCGACGGGCAGGATTTCTGCCGCTGGTGGTCGACTGCTTCGGCGACGCCGACACGGTCGCGCTCGCCCATGCCAGCCGCTGCCTGCCGGCCCGCGTGCAGGTCGGCTTCACGGCGCGGCCCCTGCTTGCGGCGCTCGAAAGCCTCGCGGCGGAGGCCCCCTCGCCGCCGATCGGGCTCGTGCTCGGCGCCGGCTTCGAATGCAACCCGCGCCTCGTGGCGAAGCTCGCGGAACGCTTTTCCCTGATCGGCAACGACGCAGCGACGATCCGGCGCGCGAAAGACCCCGGGCAGTTCTTCGCGCTGCTCGAGACGCTCGGCATCCCCTTTCCCGAGACGCGGCTCGATGCTCCGGCCGATCCCGACGGCTGGCTCATGAAGCGCATCGGCGGCAGCGGCGGACTGCACGTCCACCCCTGCCCGGCCAAGCCGCGGCCCGACCCGCGGCGCTATTTCCAGCGGCAGATCCCCGGCGCGCAAATCTCACTCCTCGGCCTCGTCTCCGAGAAGAGCGCGGCGTTCGCGGCGAGCCGGCAATGGACGAGCCCGCTGCCGCGGCGGCCGTTTCGCTTTGGGGGCGCAGCGGGATCGCTGCCGATCGAAGAGGATCTCGAGGCGCGTCTCATCGAGATGTCGGTCGCGGTCGCCGAGGCGCTGGCGCTTTGTGGGATCGTGTCGTTCGACTATCTCGTCCATGACGGCGAGGCGGCGCTGCTCGAAGTCAACCCCCGGCCCGGGGCGACGCTTGATGTCTTTGACGACGCGACCGGCACGCTGTTCAAGGCGCACGTCGAAGCCTCGCGCGGGGGCGATCCGGCGGCCCTGCTCTCGGCCGATTGGCATCCCCCCATTGCGCGCGCGGCGGCTTTCCTCTACGCGGACCGCGGACCGCTCACGACAGTCCAGGTCGACTGGCCGGACTGGGTGGCCGACCGACCCCGGCCGGGCAGCGCCATCGCGGCCGGCCAGCCGCTGGCCACGGTGGTGGCCGAGGGGGGCGACATAGATCAAGTCGAGGCGGTTTGCGCCGAACGCTTGGGAATGCTCGAAGCTATGCTGTATGACACTCAGAACGCACAGGGAAACGCACAGGGAGCGCCTCAATGAGCACACCAAGCTTTGCGCCGAGCGTCAACGCGCGGGCTGGCAAACTGATCGACGATCTCGCCGCCAACGCACAGGCGCTGCGCTGCTCGGTGACGACGGGCCAGGCCGGCGAGCGCTGCATCGATCTCGGCGCCAACGTCCCGGGCGGGCTCGAAGCCGGCCGGCGGCTCGGCGAGATCTGCATGGGCGGGCTCGGCACCGTCACCCTCACCTCGGCTTCGGGCCTCGAGCGCTGGCCGCTCGGCGTGGTCGTGCATTCGTCGAATCCGGTCGTCGCCTGTCTCGGCAGCCAGTACGCGGGCTGGACCATCACGGACGGCGCCGGCTTCTTCGCGCTCGGGTCGGGGCCGGCGCGGGCGCTGTCGAGGGTCGAGGAGCTCTACAAGGAGCTCGGCTACGTCGACCACCACAACAAGGGCGCGCTCGTCATCGAGGGCGACAACGCGCCGCCACCAGCGATCGCGACGCAAGTGGCCGCCGCGTGCGGGATCGGCGTCACCGACCTCACGGTACTCTACGCGCCGACGG
>JBFXEP010000207.1:0-5907 GCA_050179995.1 Hyphomicrobium sp. | reverse complement strand
CGCAGGCCCAAGGGCCTCGATGCGCCCGAGATTGCCGACCTGACAAAGAGGCGAAAAGTCAATGGTTAAGCTCGACCCCACCGTCACCGCCGTCGCGGCCGCGGCCATCGCGGCCATCGTCACCAGCTTGACCCTCAACCAGCTCGCGCCGAAGCTCGGCGGCGAGGCGCAGGCCGTGCAGGCGGATACGGCGTTCGCCGCCGATCCCCCGGGCGTCAAGCCGGTCTGGGCCGCCTCCGCCACGGGGCGCGTCGAGCCCAAGGATGGCGAGGTGCGCATTTCGTCCGAGGCGCCGGCGCGCATTGTCGATGTCATCGCCACCACCAACGACCCGGTTGAGGCCGGCGACCCGCTCGTCCTGCTCGACAGCGAGGATCTCCTGCCCAAGCTGTCGGCCGCCGAGTCCGAGGCCCAGGTGCGTGTGCTCGAGCGCGACGAGGAGCCGGCGACGGGCCTCGCCCTCGAGCGCCGCCAGGCCGAGGATGCGCTGAACGACGCCGAGCGCGCGCTCTTCCGCGTCCAGAAGGAGTTCGATGCGGCCTATGGCAAGGCGAAGCGTGGCGAAGGCGACGCGAATGCCGTGACCGCCGCGCGTGACAAGCTCGCCGCCACCCGCAGGGATGTGGACGGCTCGCAGGCCAAGCTCGACGCCGTGCTGGCCAAGCCCGACCTGCCGCTGCCCACGCGTCTCGAGTCCGCCCTTTGGGTGGCGCGCACCGACGTCGCCCAGGTCGAGAACGCGATCGAGCGCACGCGCGTGCGGGCGCCTGGCGCCGGCGTCATCCTCAACGTTTGGGCCAAGGTGGGCGAGATGGCTGCTCCGTCCGCCGACGCGGCTCTCGTGCTCTTCGGTGATCTCTCGAGCCTGCGCGTGCGCGCCGAGGTCGAGGAGCGCGACGTGACCAAGATTCGCGTCGGCCAGCGCGTCGTCGTCCGCGCCGATGCCTTCCCGGACAAGGATTTCGAGGGCGTCGTGACTCAGGTCGCGCAGGCGTTGGGCTCCCCGCGCATCACCTCGCGCGGACCGCGCCGTCCCAACGACGTCGAGGTGCTCGAGGTCCTGATCGGTCTCGACGGCACGCCGCCATTGCTCACCGGCATGCGCGTCGACGCCTTCTTCCGCCATGAGGCCGCCGCCTCCGCGTCCGTGCCCGGGCAGTAAGCCGCGCCCTGCTTCCCTACGTCATGGCCGGGCTTGACCCGGCCATCCAGGGGCAGCGAGCACGCACGTTTGCTTGAAGCCCTTTTACGTCATGGCCGGGCAACGGGCGCAGCTCACTCCGCCTTCGAGCGCGCCGCGCCGACCACGCGCGCGATCAGCCAGATCGGCACCACGACCAGCGCGCCGAGCAGCATGTATTCGAACAGCCAATCGAATGCCTCGAATCCGAGGTCATAGATGTTGCGCAGAATCTCGTTGATGCGCTGGAAGAAGTTCGAAAGGTCGATGCCGAGCGCCTTCATCACGACCCCGACCAGGATCGAGATCAGCGCCAGCCGGAGCAGCACCGCGAGCGGGTTTCCGCCGAAAATCGTGTTACGGTCCATGGAAGTATCCCCGATCGAGGTGGCCACCCGAGACCATGATCGCTTCGGACCCTGTCAGTCCGAAGCGTGCATCATCGGTCTCAAGAGAAAGAGCCTAGAGCGCGATTGCGTTTCAATCAAATCGATCGCGCTCTAACATGCCCGGCGGGAGCCAAGGAAGTCTCGACGCGTGACCAGCGTAACCGGGAAGACGAGGAAAAAGGCGGGGACGCCGCAGGTCCGGCCCGCCGCGGCTGATGCGTCCGCCACCGCACTTCCCGCCCCGTTCGCAGCCTGGTTCGCCCGCCATGGCTGGCAGCCGCGCCCCCACCAGCTCGCGCTCGTCGAAAAGTACCGCGCCCGCCGCTCGACGCTGCTGATCGCGCCCACCGGCGCCGGCAAGACGCTGGCCGGCTTCCTGCCGAGCCTCATCGCCTTGACCGGGGCGCCGCGCGAGCGGTCCGCGAGCGGGCTCAGGACCCTCTACATCTCCCCGCTCAAGGCGCTGGCCGAGGACATCGCCCGCAACCTCGTGGCGCCTGTCTCGGAGATGGGGCTCAAGGTCACCATCGAGACGCGCACCGGCGATACTTCCGTCGCCCGCCGCGCCCGCCAGAAAGTGAAGCCCCCGCAGATACTGCTCACCACGCCCGAGCAGGTGGCGCTCATGCTGGCGGGCACCGATGCCGGCTATGTGTTCGGCGACCTCGACACCATCATCCTCGATGAGCTGCACGCACTCGCCCCGTCGAAGCGCGGCGATCTCCTGTCGCTCGGCCTCGCGCGGCTGAGCACGCTCGCGCCGCCCGGCCTCGTCGCGCTCGGCCTCTCGGCCACCGTCGCGCGTCCCTCGGAGCTCAGGAGCTATCTCGTCCCGCAGCGCCATCCCGACCTGATGCGCACGCTCGCCGACGTCGTGGTCTCGCCCGCCGGCGCCGAGCCCGACATCGAAATCCTCGAGATCGAGGAGCCCGTGCCGTGGAGCGGCCATTCGGCCCGCTACGCCATGCACGAGATTTACCGCGCAATTCACACCCACAGGACGACGCTCGTCTTCGTCAATACGCGCATGCAGGCGGAGTTGGTGTTCCAGGAGCTTTGGCGCATCAACGAGCGCGAGCTGCCCATCGCGCTCCATCACGGCTCGCTCGACAAGGCGCGCCGCTTGAAGGTCGAGGCCGCCATGGCCGAAGGGAAGCTCCGCGCCGTCGTCGCCACCTCCACCCTCGATCTCGGCATCGACTGGGGCGACGTCGATCTCGTCGTCAACGTCGGCGCACCGAAAGGCGCCTCCCGCCTCGCGCAGCGCATCGGCCGCGCCAATCACCGTCTCGAAGAGCCGTCCGAGGCGCTCCTCGTGCCGGCCAACCGTTTCGAGGTGCTCGAATGCCGCGCCGCGCTCGAGGCGGCCAAGGCCGGCGAGCAGGATGCCGTCGTCGCCCGCACGGGCGGCCTCGATGTCCTCGCCCAGCACGTGCTCGGCATGGCCTGCAGTGGACCGTTCCATCCCGACGCGCTGTTCGATGAGGTGCGCTCCGCGACGCCTTACGCCGGCTTGACGCGCGCCCGCTTCGACCGCGTCGTCGACTTCGTGGCCACCGGCGGCTATGCGCTGCGCTCCTACGAGCGCTTCGCGCGCCTTCGCCCGGCGGGCGACGGACGCCTGCGCCTCGCCCATCCGAGCCTCGTCAGCCAGTACCGCATGAACGCCGGCACCATCGTCGAGGCGCCGATGATCAGGATCCGCCTCGTCGGCCGGCACCGCGGCCGCAGCCTGAGAAAGCCCGGTACGCCGCAGCCGCTCATCGGCGGGCGCGTCCTGGGCGAGGTCGAGGAATATTTCGTGGAGCAGCTCGCCCCCGGCAACACGTTCGTGTTCGCGGGCGAGATCCTCCGCTTCGAGGGATTGTCCGAGACCGAGGCCTTCGTCACGCGCGCGCCCGGCACCGATGCCCAGATCCCGAGCTACGACGGCGGCAAGTTCCCGCTCTCGACGCACCTCGCAAAACGCGTGCGCGCCATGCTCGCCGACCCGTCGCGATGGTCAAGCCTTCCGACTCCCGTCGCCGAATGGCTGGGCTTCCAGCGCGAGCACTCCGCCCTTCCGGGTACGGATGACGTCCTCATCGAGACCTTCCCGCGCCGCTCGCGCCATTTCATGGTCGCCTACCCGTTCGAAGGACGCCTCGCCCACCAGACCCTCGGCATGCTTCTGACGCGCCGCCTCGAGCGCGAGGGCGCGCGGCCCCTGGGCTTCGTCGCCAACGACTACGGCCTCGCCGTCTGGGGGCTCGGCGATCTCACGGCGCGCATATCCGAGGCAAGCCTCTCCCTCGCCCGCCTCTTCGACGCGGACATGCTGGGCGACGACCTCGAAGCCTGGCTCGCCGAAAGTGCCTTGATGCGCCGCACCTTCCGCAATGTGGCCGTCATCGCCGGCCTGATCGAGCGCCGCCACCCGGGCCGCGAGAAGAGTGGTCGCCAGGTCACGATGTCCACGGATCTCGTCTACAACGTGCTGCGCCGCCACGATCCCGGCCATATTCTGCTTGAAGCGGCATGGGAGGATGCGGCCACGGGCCTGTTGGATATTGCGCGCCTCGGCCAATTCCTGGCCCGCGCGCGCGGCCGAATCAGGCATCAAGCTCTCGACCGGGTCTCGCCGCTCGCGGTGCCGATCCTGCTCGAGATCGGCGTCGAGCCGGTCGGTCACCTGACGCGGGAGGACTTGCTGCGCGAGGCGGCCGAGGAGTTGATCGCGGAAGCGATGCATTCCGAGACCGTGCAGGTCGACGAGAGGCAAGGCGGGAGGACACGTGACAGTCACGGCGACACAACGCCTCGAGCTCAAGCCCGAGCGCCTCGACGTCGGTGAGTTCAGCCAGCAGCCGGTGTCCATCTCGGGCCGCGCGCTCGTGGCCGATGCGTCCGGCGCGCTGTACTTGCCAGCCGAGGACACGCTGATCGTCGCCGACCTGCACCTCGAGAAGGGCTCGTCCTTCGCCAGCCGCGGCGTGATGCTGCCGCCCTACGACACCGCCGCCACCCTTGAGCGGCTTGCCGCGACCCTCGACGCCTATCCCGCCGCGACCGTCATCTGCCTCGGCGACAGCTTCCACGACTGTGGCGCCGCGGACCGCATGAGCGCCATCGACCGCGAGACGCTCGCCATCCTGCAGGAGGGCCGCGACTGGCTCTGGCTCAACGGCAACCACGATCCCGTCATCGACGCGTGCGTCGGCGGCACGGCGCTGCCCGAGGTGACGATCTCGGGCCTGACCTTCCGCCACGAGCCTATGGCCGGTCCCATGACGCACGAGATCGCGGGCCACCTGCACCCCGCTGCGCGCATTTCGTTCCACGGCCACGTCATCCGCCGCCCGTGCTTCGTCGGCAACGGCAACCGGCTGGTGCTGCCGGCCTTCGGCACCTACGCCGGCGGCCTCAACGTGCTCGACGACGCTTTCGTGCCGGTGTTCGGCCACGAGGGTCTGTCGGTGCTCGTCCTGGGTCAGGAAGGCCTCTACCCCATCGCCTCCCGCCTCCTCCGCGAGGACTGATCATCTTCCTTCTCCCGGAACGGGAGAAGGTGCCCCTGAAAGGGCGGATGAGGGACTTGGATCAGGGTCCTATGTGGCCGGCTTCCGGCGGAAGGGCATCGAGGCGAGCAGCCCCGCCAGCAGCGCGACGAGCACCGCGCCGAGGCCGTAATAGAACGGATGGTTCATTGCGGCCCTGTAGAGCCAGAGCTCGATGCCGCTGCGCTCGAGCCGCACCTTGGATTGGAAGGTGCTCAAAAGCTCGCCCTCCCGGAACAGGAACACGCGCGCGGTCAGCGGCCCCACCGGCACGTTGGCCGGCAGCGTGATGGAGCTGCGGAAGAGGCTCTTGCCGATGAAGATCACCGCATAGTCCTGCTTGAGAAAGAGCCCATCCTGCTGCTTGAGGCGCACGATCGCATCCTTGAACGGCTTGATCTCGCCCGCCCGCGTCTCGGCAGCAGACTGCGCCGCCGGTGCGAGCCGCACGTACTCGAGGCCGATGCCGTTCCGCTTGAGGAAGGAGTCGTCCGCGATCTCCTCGATCGGTCGCGTGGAGGCGATGGCGTAGTAGGAGGGCGCGGTCTCGAAGCTCACCGCGTCGGTGTTGACCCAGAGCCCGGCCACGTTCGTCTTGCGCCTGACGAGAAGCGGCGCATCGAGGCCTTCGAGCACGACGATGCCGTCGTAGTAACCCGCTTCCGGGCTCGGCTGTCGGCTGTTGACCACCGATCCGAACACCACGATCTCGGTCCCGGTGAAGGCCGACGTGACCGCGATCGTGCGCGTCGAGACGTCGGCCTCGACGGCCTCCTTGCCCTGCGGTGGCGCCGGTTTGTCG
>JBFXEP010000206.1:0-5929 GCA_050179995.1 Hyphomicrobium sp. | reverse complement strand
CTGGTCACGCTCGCCACCGTCGTGGCGGCCTATCCGGTCGCCTACTATCTCGCCTTTCACGCCGGCAAGCACCGCGCGCTCCTGCTTTTCATCGTCACGCTGCCGTTCTGGATCAGCTATCTCCTGCGCGTGTTCGCCTGGAAGGTCGTGCTCGCCTACAACGGCGTCCTGAACTCGGCGCTGATGACGACCGGGCTCACCAGCGAGCCGACGCTCGCCTTTCTCAACACGCCGGCGGCGGTGATCGTGACGCTGGCGCACGCTTATGCGGCGTTCGCGATCCTGCCGATCTACGTGGCGCTCGAGAACGTGCCGCGAAGCCTGATCGAAGCCGCCGAGGACCTGGGCGCCCGACCCACTTCCGTGTTCCGCAGGGTCATCCTGCCGATGTCGATGCCGGGCGTGATGGCGGCCGCCCTGGTGGTGTTCGTGCCGACCGTCGGCGACTACGTGACGCCGGCGCTCGTCGGCGGACCCGACAGCACCATGATCGGATCGATGATCCAGGCCCAGTTCGGAAAGGCCAACGACTGGCCGTTCGGAGCGGCGCTGTCGGTCATCGTCATGCTGGTGATTCTCTCCGTCGTGCTGGCCGCCGGCTACGCCGACAAGAAGCTCGGGAGCCGCTCATGACCCGCGCGCGCGCCGACGAGGGGTCGTGGCTCAAGCTTTACGTGGCCGCCTACGTCGTCTTCCTCTATCTGCCGATCGCCGTCATCCCAATCTTCTCGTTCAACAACTCGATCCAGGCCGCGTTTCCGCTCTCGGGCTTCACGCTCGAATGGTACGCAAGCCTGCTCGACAATGGCAACCTGCACCGCGCCTTCCGCAACAGCCTGATCGTCGGCGTCTCGGCGGCGTTCCTGGCCACAGCGATCGGGACGACGGTCGGCTACATGGAGGTTTCGTCCGGCGATGGCGTCGCGCGCACCATCTCGGCGCTGGCGCGGCTTCCCATCATGATCCCGGGCGTCATCGTCGGCATCGCCCTCCTGATCCTCGTCAACCTCGCCGGTCTCGGACCGTCGCGTACCGCAATCGTGCTCGGCCACACGCTGGTCGCGCTGCCGACCGCCGTCGTCATCATGCGCTCGCGGTTCCAGTCGCTGCCGAGAAGCTATGGCGAAGCCGCCATGGATCTCGGCGCACACGAATGGACGACATTCCGGCGTATCATGCTGCCGCTCGCGGCACCGGCGATCGCATCCTCGTTCATGCTTTCGTTCCTGACCTCGTTCGACGAGTTCATCGTCGCCTTCTTCCTGTCGGGGACCGAGCCGACTCTGCCGCTCTTCATCTGGGGCCAGCTGCGCTTTCCCAAGGCGCTGCCGCAGGTGATGGCGCTCGGCGCCATCATGCTGGTGGCGTCGATCGTCATTGCGGCGGCCGCCGAGATCATCCGCCGCCGCGGCGCTGCCGCGGGCGAGCTTGCGATACCCGCATCACAAAGCCTCAAGCCAGCCTGAACGCAAATCAAAAGGGAGATCGACCATGCTACCCCTCACTACCTCGAGCCTGCTACGCAGCGCCGCCGCCACCGGCATCGCGGCCTTGATGACCGCCCTTGCCGCGCCGGCGCTCACCGGCTCCGCGCTCGCCGCGGACAAGCTCAGCTACTTCACGTGGTCGGGCTACGAGCTCCCCGACTTCAATAAGAGCTTCCTCGCCGCGCATCCCGACGGCGTCGAGGCCTCCATCTTCAGTGATGACGACGAGGCCTTCACCAAGGTCAAGGCGGGCTTCAAGCCCGACCTCGCGCATCCCTGCTACGACAAGATCGCGCGCTGGAACAAGGAAGGCCTGCTGCAGCCGATCGACACCTCGCGCATCAAGGGCTGGGACACGATCTTCCCCGTGTTCAAGAACCTGCCCGACATCCAGGCCGGCGACGGCAAGGTGTGGATGGTGCCGTGGGACTGGGGGAACACGTCGATCCTCTACCGGGCGGACCTCGTGAAGGACCCGGAGCTCTCCTGGAACTTCCTGTGGGATGAGAAATACAAGGGCCGCATCGCCACCATCGATGCCGTGCATGATACGCCGCTCGTCGCGGCGATCCTTGCCGGCGTCAATCCCTTCGACATGACTCCCGAAGACCTCGAGAAGGTCGGGGCGAAGCTGCGCGAGCAGCGTCCGCTTCTGCGCAACTACACGACCGACATGACGTCGGTCGAGCAGGCGCTGGCGAGCGGCGAGCTGGTGGCCGCCATGACCTGGAATGCCTCGGCGACGACGCTCAAGAAGCAGGGCGTCAATGTCGAGTTCATGAAGCCCAAGGAGGGCATGCTGACCTGGAGCTGCGGCTTCGTGCTCTTGAAGGACGCCAAGAACGTCGACCTCGCCTACGACTTCATCAACAGCCGCGTCGAGGCCGCATCCGGCAAGGAGCTGATCACGCAGTACGGCTACGGCAGCGCCTCGCAGGCGGCGTTCGCGCTGGTGCCGAAGGAGGAGCTCGAGCGTCTGCAGCTTCCCGACGATCCGGAGGCCGTCCTGAAGAGCACGGTTTTCACCGGACCCATGAAGCAGAACGACGACCTCGCGAAGCTGTTTGAAAAGGTGAAGGCGGGCGGCTAGATGCCGGTGTCGGCATGTTCACTGGGGTCGCACGGACCCCAGTGTTCCTTGGGCAGCCTCAGGAACGAAAGGTCAGAGCCGTGAAACGTGGTGACTTGAGCCGGGCGCGCGAAGTGGTCCCCGAGCCGGCGTCCTCGGACGCCGATGTGCGTCTCGGGCGGCGTATTCGCGCGCTCAGGCTCGAGCGCAAGCTGGGGCTCGCCGAGGTGGCCGAGAGCGCAGGGATTTCCGTCGGCGCTCTGAGCCAGATCGAGCGCGGGATCTCCTCGCTCCGCGTGCGGGTGCTGTGGCCGCTCGCGGCGGCGCTCGGGGTCGAGCCGCACAGCCTGCTGGCGGACAACCACGAGAGCGGGGGCGATCTCTATGTCGTGCGCGCGTCGGGCCGGCGCGACGTGCCGGTCCGCTCGGACGGCATCCGCAAGGAGCTTTTGTCTCCGCCGGGATCGGTGCTGACCGGCCTCCTGGTGTACGTCGAGCCCGGCGGCGGTACGGGGCAGTCCTACAGCCACGCCGGTCACGAGTTCGGCCTTGTGCGCAAAGGCCAGGTCGAGCTCACGATCGACGGCGTCGTCTATCTCCTGAAGGCGGGCGACAGTTTCGCCTTCAAGAGCACGCTGAAGCACGCGTTCCGCAATCGCGGCAAGGAGCCGTGCGAGATCCTCTGGATCAACATGGCGAAGCCCGCCGAGACGCGAAATGCCTCGTGATCCGCTCTTGCGCCTCGAAGCGGTCTCGAAAGTGTTTCCCGGCGGCACGATCGGTCTCGATACCATCGACCTCGACATCGGCCACGGCGAGTTCGTGACGCTGCTCGGCCCGTCGGGGTGCGGCAAGACGACGAGCCTGCGCGTCATGGCCGGGTTCGAGGCGCCGAGCAGCGGGCGCGTGCTGCTCGAGGGCCAGGACATCACCCACTTGCGTCCCTACGACCGGCCGCTCAACACGGTGTTCCAGGACTACGCGCTGTTTCCGCACATGGATGTCGCCGAGAATGTCGGGTTCGGGCTCTCGCTGCGCAAGCTCGCGTCCGGGGAGATCGGCAGAAAAGTCGAGGCCGCGCTCGATCTCGTGGGCCTCGCCGAGAAGCTGCGCACGCGCGTGTCCATGCTTTCGGGCGGCCAGCGCCAGCGCGTCGCGCTCGCGCGTGCGCTCGTGTGCGAGCCGCGCGTGCTGCTTCTCGATGAGCCGCTGTCGGCGCTCGACGCCAACCTGCGCGAGCAGATGCAATTCGAGCTCAAGCGCCTGCAGGCCCGCCTCGGCACAACCTTCGTCATGGTCACGCACGACCAGACCGAGGCGCTTTCGATCTCGGACCGCATCGTCGTGCTGCATCAGGGGCGGATCGAGCAGATCGCCTCGCCGTCGGAGCTCTACGACGCGCCGGCGACGCGCTTCGTCGCCGACTTCATCGGAACCATGAACTTCCTCGAGGGTGAGGTGCTGGAGGCATCAGCCGAGGCGATACGCATTGCGGCGGGGCCGATGACCATCGAGATCGCGCCGGGCGGTGCTGCTTTGCTTCCGGAGCGCGGAGCTGTGGTCGTCGTGTGCCTGCGCCCGGAGGAGATCTCGATTTGCGCGCCAGGGTCCGACGGCGCGGCGGCAGCGACAGTCGTCTCGACGGCTTTTCATGGTCCGACCGTGCGGCTGGCCGCCGAGACGGCCGGCGGGCACGCGTTGACCATCGATGCGCCGCGGCGCAATGCGGAGGCGACGCTCGCGCCCGGCGCCGCGATTCACGTGCGTGCGGCCCGCGGGCTCGGTAAAATTCTAAGCCGCACGTAGGGGGTGTCGAGGGGCTGGACACCGTCAGCGGCGTAGGAGGCCCCAGCCGGCGCGCTTCATCGGGAAGGTCTGGTCGGCGAAGGCGAGGGCGTCATCGACGCTGCGGAACGGGCGCGGCGCGCCGTTGGTGCCCAGCACGAGGCTGGTGTCGGCCTTCCTGACGAAGGACGCCTTGGAGTTGGGATTCAACGTCACCTGGATGCCGTCGCTGCGCGTCCAGACGTTCTGGTTCTGCTGCCAATCGGCCATGGCCGGCTCTCCTGTTCTGCCGTGCGCGAGCAAACGCTGAGTCGGGCGGCGCTTCCAGCTTCCATTTCGGGTTCCCCACGAGGAGTTCCGCGCGGCGGGAACGGCGCTATTCGGCGGGAAGAAGGCCCGCGGGGTCGACGGCCTTGCCCTCCTCGCGCAGCTCGAGATAGAGCACCGGGTCCTCCGCCGAGATCTTGCGCATGAGGGCCACGGCGTCGCCGGCGGCGATGGGCTCGCCGGCGATCACGTTCGGTGAAAACGTACCGGCGAGCAGCGCAACTTTCGTGCAAGCATCGACGATGACGAGATCGCCGTAGGAGCGGAAGGGGTCGGCGAACGTCACCGTGCCGCTCACGGGTGCGTGCACCGCGGCGCGGTCGGACGTGCCGAATACCATGCCCTTGCTGGTGCCGCCGTAGTTGGTCGTGTCGCCGAATTTCAGGATGCGGCGGCCGCTGACGGGTGCGGCGGCCCTGCCCTTCGGCAGTGCGTCGCAGCGTTGGGTCGCGGCGTGCTTTTTGCGCACGCAGGTGATGAGGTCGCTCAAGCTCGCGCTCTCGCTCGCGCAGCGGTCGGTGGTCTGCTGCACGGAGCAGCCCGCCGATAGCGCGGCGGCGAGGGCGAGGATGGCGGGGAGGGTCACAAGCGGAGGACGTGGCAAGGAGGGCATGGGGGGCGCCGGGCGAGGGTTGTTGAGCGGCGCGATGCTGCCGCCCGATCTTGTGCTGACAAAGGCGGATGATCGGAGTGGCGCGGGCCGTCGATCAGCCCGCGCTTCCCATGCCGGCGTTGCTTCGATGTCAGGGGTCAGCAGCCGTGACGCACGAGGCAGCGGCGGAAGCGCCAGCCGAAGCCCCACCGAGCGCGGCATTCCCGGTACCAGCGGCGGCAATACCGCCCGTATGCAACCTGCTCGACGGCAGATCCGGTCACGAGGGTCTGGGTGCCGGATGACGCGACCGAGGCCGCTTGCGTCTCGGAAGGAACTCCGAAGCCGATGATGGCGCAAAGCGCGCCCACCGCGAGAAACGTCGAAGGTCGCATGTCAATGTTCTCCTCAAATGTCTCCCGGCGGGCGACATAGAAGCTGGGAAATTTGACGACAGCGCGACCTATTGCAGAGGCGCTGCATTATATGCCGGACGAAGCGTCCGGGATCAGCCGCGCTGGGCGCGGTGGCGCAGCAGGTGATCGGCGAGGACGAGCGCCATCATGGCCTCGCCCACGGGCACGGCGCGGATGCCGACGCACGGATCGTGGCGGCCCTTGGTCACGATCTCGGTCTCGTTGCCCTCGGCGTCGATGGTCTGGCGCGGGG
>JBFXEP010000205.1:0-5937 GCA_050179995.1 Hyphomicrobium sp. | reverse complement strand
CGGCGGCGACGCGCTCTCGGGGGAGACGATGCAGGCGATCGCACGCGAGTTCAATCTGTCGGAAACCGTGTTCGTGCTCGGCTCGACGCGGCCGGCGCACTCGGCGAAGATGCGCATCTTCACGCCGCGCAGCGAGATCCCGTTCGCGGGCCATCCAACCATCGGCACGGCGACGCTGCTGGCCGAGCTCAATGCGCCCGTGCACAACGGCGAGAAGGACGCGCTGATCATGCTCGAGCAGGGCATCGGCACGGTGCGGGTCGGGGCGCGCTTCCGCGCGGGGGCTCCGCCGTTCGCCGAGTTCGATGCGCCCAAGCTTCCCGCCGAAGCGGGCGTGCTGCCGCCGGACGACGTGATCGCGGCCGGGCTCGGCCTCATTCCGAGCGAGGTCGGGTTCGAGAACCACCATCCGATCTGCTATGCGGCGGGGCATACGTTCGCCTTCGTGCCGGTGACCACGCTCGAGGCGATCGGGCGTGCACGCGTCAACGGCTCGCACTGGGAGAAGGCGTTCGACGAGCAGGGCATCACGGGGGTCTATGTCTACACGCGCCAGTGCGTGCATACGGGCAGCTCCTTCCACGTGCGCATGTTCGCGCCGCAGGTCGGCATCGCGGAGGACCCGGCCACGGGGTCGGCGGCGGTGGGGCTCGCGGGTCTCGTGCATCAGTTCGACGGCCTGCCGGACGGCACGCACAAGCGCGTCGTCGAGCAGGGCTACGAGATGGGCCGGCCGAGTCAGATCGTGCTGACGCTGGTCGTGGCGGCGGGCAAGCTCACGATGGTGCGCATCGGCGGATCGAGCGTGCGCGTCTCCGAGGGCATGATCGAGGTGTGACCCCGAGGCTCATCAGAGCCCTGCACCTGCCAACCATCTTTACACATCGTCCCTACCACTACTGTCATTCTACAGAATGACCCCGCGCGCCAAAGAAACGCCCGCTTTTCCGATTTGTTTGACGGGCGCGTCGGGTGGCGCCACCTCCGGCCGAGCAATACTGTAAATCAAGTTGTCAGTGTAGCGCTGGCTGTGCAGGGCGTTGAGGGCCTCGGGGCGGAGGCTCGAAGCGGGGTTGCAATGCCTGAGCCTTTCAAAGATCGGTCCGAGACCGCTCTCAATCGCGCGCGTTCCGCGAGCGATGCGCCGGATCTCGAGCGCGTCTCTCATGTCTCCTCGCAGGATTGCCCGAGGCTCGCTCCCGGCGACTGGCTGAAGATCGACATCTTCCTCAACGGCCACTCCGTTAGCGTTTCGACACTCGCTCCGCGGCGGAAGCGTTCCGGCGTCCCTGCGCACCACGCATTGGTCGGGTTTGATATCGACGAAGGCCTCAAGGCGCCAACGCTTGCGGACGCCGTCGATCTTGCCTGCTCGATCGCGTTCTGGCGCCGCCCCCTTGCCGCGCGCCTCGATCCGCCACCCACCACATCTTCAACCAGAAACGTCAATTGAGGGGAGCGCATGTCGGAGGATATCGCTACAGGCCAAAGCTGGAGATACCGGGCTCCGGAAGGTTTCGAGGAGTCCAGACTTGTCGTCGGCGCCATCGTGCGCTTCGAGAGGGGAGAGAACATCGTCTGCTGCAGCGTCAGCAAACTTCCGCGAAAGCTGAACGGGGCCGCGCACGAGACGATCACGCTGCCGTTCCTGCCGCTCACGGAATCGGCGTTTCGCGCCAGCGTTTCCGAGCAAGACGGAGTCGGCGACCTGCCCGAATCCTTCCCGAAGCGGCTCTTGATGTGGGCCGAGGACGAAAAGGGCATGGTTGCGTTCAAGGTGCCCTTTGCGGGAAACCTCGAGCAGATGGTCGAGCTGCAGTTCGGGCGCCGGACGGACGCGGCGCGCGAAGCCAGCGAGGCGCGAATTGTCGAGATCGGCAACATCCTCGCGAGCGGACTCGAAACGGAGATCGAACCGTTCCCTGGAACGCAAGCCGAGTTCGAAACCATCCTGAAGCGGTTGCGCGAGCTGCCGGCCGGCGACATCAAGGGCAAGCTCGTGATCGGCGGGTTCCTCAATCATCCCCACGGGGCCGACCAGATGCGCTGCCTCGAGTGCATCTACTATCTGCCGCACCGTCTGTGGTGCGACTTGCCCGAGCTCGATATTCCCGTCGAGCCTTACTGGTGGTGCCGGCTCTGGCGCGTGTGAGCGCTGCGGGCGGCTCGATTCTAGATCGGCCCGCCCGCAACGGAACGCCGATGCAGCAGCGGGAACCTATTTCTCAGGGCTCGATCCACAGTCGGACATCTTCGGCATGGCGGCCTTGATCTCCTCGACCGTCATGTCCTTGACGTGGGTGGCGACCGACCACTTGTGTCCGAACGGGTCCTGGATGATGCCGTAGCGGTCGCCCCAGAAGGCGTCGCCGACCGGCATCAGCACCGTTGCGCCCGCCTTGACGGCGCGTTCCACCAAAGCATCGGCATCCGGGACGTTGAGGTGAATGGTGACCGGCGTGCCTTTGAGCGCCTTGGGTCCGACGGAGCCCATGCCGGGAAACTCGTCGACGAGCATGACCGGCGAGCCGCCGATCAGCACGCTCGCGTGCCACATCATGCCGTCCGGTCCCTCGAGGCGCATCATCTCCTCGGCACCGAAGGCCTTCTTGTAGAATTCGATCGCCTTCGCGGCGCCTGCCACGACGAGGTGGGGCGTCACGGTCGGCATCTTCCGCGAATCCCATTTCCCTTTCTCGAGCTTCACCCCGGAGCCTTGACTTGCCTTGTCTGCCGGCTTGGCTTTGGTCGCGGCCTTGGCCATGACAATCTCCTTCCCTGAGCTGCTAACCCTTTGATCCATAGAGGCAACGCGTCCGAGCGCCGCTTCCGCTGCTACAAGACGAACGAGTTGAACCGCATCCGACATCGGGAGACTGGCTTTTTAGGGGCTTCCCGGCGCACGGGGCGGCCAGCGTTGGCTCTGCCGCGGTGCCGCCATGCGCGGAATGGTATGCTGTCTGACCTATTACGTTTTGGATGTTTTCCCGATTTTTCAGGAGCTGGATATGGACACCTCTCGCCGTGACGCCATCACACTCACAGGCGCAGTTCTGACTTCCGGTTTTCTGGGCAGCGCCGCGAAGGCACAAGCCGCACCGGCAACGCCTCAGTGGGGCGCGTGGACGACCCACATCGACTCCGCCGGCCAGGCTGCAACCATGGCTTCAAGCTTCAATGAGGGAAACACCGCGCTCTCGCTTCTGTTCGACAAGATGGAGATTTCGCTGCAGGGCAAGGACCAAGCCAACCGAGCGGCCTCCGTCGTTCTTGCCGGCCACTACCCGATCGCGGTGCCGGACGAATTCAACTTGAACGGGTTCTTTCTCATCGCCCGCGGGCAGGTGTCCAAGTCACCGAACTCGAGCGCGATGCTAACCCTCAGCCTCGGAGATACGACCCGGTCGTTCGAATGGCCGAGGCGCCCAAAGGTCGTCGACGTCTCGACCAAGGAGACGGCCAACCTCATCACCGAATTCACGTTCGATGCAGAGTGCTTTTCCGGCGATTCCAATCTCGGCATCGGAGATCCGCCGAAATTTGGTCCGTTGTCGCCGCTCACGCTCGCCATCGGCATGTACGCACGGCGAAACTCCGCGGACGAGGACATTTTGTTCCAGGTCTCCAGCGTGGACATCGTCATTCTCGATCTGGTTAAAGCGTGAGATGGCCGGTTGGCGGCGCGGCATCGCGAGACTGGCCGGCCTCCATGGTCGGGCGTTGGGGTGGCCGCGCCCCTTGCGCTCCCGGGGTGGATTCGCGTAAGTGTCAACCGGATCGTCCGCTTAGGACCACCTGAGACCCGCTTGCCCATGAGCCGCATATGAGCCGCATGGTCACCAGCCCCGACCGGCCCAAGCCCGCCGCACCTGCGCGCGGCCGCTTTGCGATGCCGGCTGGCGGTCTCCTGACCCTCCTCCTTATCAGCCCCTGAGAACCGGGGGCCCGGCCGAGGCCGGGCAGGTGCTCAGGGGGATGCGAGACGCACGCTGATAGGAACTCCGCCGGCGGTGCCCTAGGCCCAGGCCGGCCCCCGAGGAAGGATCGAGTTTCATGACCACCCCATCCAACGACGGCGACCGCGTCGTCATTTTCGACACCACCTTGCGCGACGGCGAGCAGTGCCCGGGCGCGACCATGACCTTCGAGGAGAAGCTCGAAGTCGCCGACTGCCTCGACCAGATGGGCGTCGACATCATCGAGGCGGGCTTCCCGATCGCCTCCGAGGGCGACTTCGAGGCGGTCACGGCCATTGCGAAACGCGTCAAGCGGGCGACGGTCGCCGGGCTCGCGCGCGCCATCAACGCCGACATCGACCGGGCGGGCGAGGCGGTGCGCCATGCCCAGCGCGGGCGTATCCACACGTTCGTCTCGACCTCTCCAATCCACCTCGCACACCAGATGCGCAAGAGCGAGGCCGAGGTGCTCGAGATCATCGCGGCGACGGTCGCGCGCGCGCGAAACTTGGTCGAGGATGTCGAGTGGAGCGCCATGGATGCGACGCGCACGGGCATCGACTATCTCTGCCAGTGCGTGGACGCGGCCATCAAGGCCGGCGCGACGACGATCAACCTGCCGGATACCGTCGGCTATGCCACGCCCGAGGAATACTACGAGATGTTCCGGGCCGTACGCGAGCGCGTCGCAAACTCGGACAAGGCGATCTTCTCGACGCATTGCCACAACGACCTCGGGCTCGCGGTCGCGAACTCGCTTGCTGCGTTGCGCGCCGGCGCGCGGCAGATCGAGTGCACCATCAACGGCATCGGCGAGCGGGCCGGCAACGCGGCGCTCGAGGAGGTGGTGATGGCGGTGCGCACGCGCGGGGACGTTCTCCCCTACCGCACCGGCATCGAAACGACCATGCTGGCGCGGGCCTCCAAGCTCGTCTCGGCGGTGACCAACTTCCCGGTGCAGTACAACAAGGCCATCGTCGGGCGGAACGCCTTCGCGCACGAGAGCGGCATCCACCAGGACGGCATCCTGAAGCACCAGCAGACCTACGAGATCATGACGCCGGAGTCGGTCGGTGTCGGCAAAACGTCGCTCGTCATGGGCAAGCACTCGGGGCGCAACGCGTTCCGCACCAAGCTCCGCGAGCTCGGCTACGACCTCGGCGAGAATGCGTTCGAGGATGCGTTCAACCGCTTCAAGGCGCTCGCCGACCGCAAGAAGCACGTCTACGACGAGGACATCGAGGCGCTGGTCGACGAGGAGATCGCGCACGCGCACGACCGCATGAAGGTCACGGCGCTGCAGGTGATCGCCGGCACCAACGGCCCGCAGTCGGCGACGCTGACGCTCGACATCGACGGCGCGCAGACCACCGTGCACGCCAACGGCAACGGCCCGGTGGACGCGATCTTCGCCGCCATCCACATGCTGGTGCCGCACACGGCCAAGCTCGAGCTCTACCAGGTGCAGGCCGTCACCGAGGGCACGGACGCGCAGGCCGAGGTGTCGGTGCGGCTCGCCGAGGACGGCCGGGTCGTGACGGGGCGCGGCGCCGACACGGATACGCTCGTGGCGTCGGCCAAGGCCTATGTGGCGGCGCTGAACAAGCTCATGCTCAAGCGGCAGAAAACCGCGAAAGCCGAGCAAATCGGCTAACGTGATGGCCTTCCCTCTTGCCGGGTCCGGAAAGGCGGACTTCCGGTCTGGACTCTGGCCTGGACATGGGGGGGCTTGGGTGATAGACGAACCGGCGTTGGGGCCCTCAAGCAGGGCCCCTTTGCCGTCATTTCGGGGCCTATGCCGTTCGGCCGCCCCACCGCCGGCGACGGGTGTGTAGCTCAGTTGGTAGAGCAGCTGACTCTTAATCAGCGGGTCCACAGTTCGAATCTGTGCACACCCACCATTGCCAAACCTCAGAAACAGCGCCGAAAAATTAAAGCGACGAAACGCGGCTTTTCGAGGCCGCGTTACCACTGCGCTCAG
>JBFXEP010000204.1:0-5958 GCA_050179995.1 Hyphomicrobium sp. | reverse complement strand
GTGCTTCCGGAAAAGCATGTCCTCGGACTTGATCCGGGGATGGGAACCGGTCATGGCGAAGCCATGCGAGCAACCAAGTCCGATAAGAAGCACGACAAGACAAGGACCTAGAGGCTTTCCGCGATTCCATGAAAAGCGGAAAGACTCTAGCGCTGCAGCGCCGACCTATTCGACCGGGTCCGTGCCGGCGAGCCGCTTGGCATGCGCGATGACGGCGTCGACTTCTTCGTTGGCGAGCCCGGTGTACCCCTCGGGTTTGAGCAGAGTATCGAGGTCGGTCGGCTTCAGGATCCCCGAAATCTCGGCATCCGCGGTGAGCGCGGTGCGGAAGTCGGATCCGTCATCCAACGCCTTGTGAATGACGGCGCGCACCTTCTCTTCGGCGGTCTCCTTGCCGAGCTTGGCGGAGAGCGCGAACACGACCCGCTGCGCGAGCATGAAGCCCTCGGAGCGGTCGATGTTGCGCCGCATGGCATCGCGATTGACCTCGATGCTCGCCAGCAGCTCCTTGGCCACCTTGAGGTTCTGCTCGGACTTGATCGAGATCTCCTCGAGCGTCGCGTTGGGACCCGAGGTGTTGTCGCGCTCGAAGAAGTTCACCACGTCGTCGAGCGCCACCTCGGCGAGGCGCGGGATGGTGCGTCCGCCCTGAATGAGCGCTTCCGATTTGCTGGGATTGACCTTCTGCGCCATCGAGCTGCTGGAGACGGACGCCTCGTCGCGCGGCTCGCTGGTTTCCCCGAGATCGGTCATCTGCAGCAGGAACAGCTCTTGTCCGATGCGCCCGTACGAGCGGCTGATCAGCGCCAGCGCCTGCGCGTACGCGGCATAGACGTCGCGTGATCCGTGCCAGTCGTCGGGGTAGGGCTCCTTGAGCCCGAGCTCCTTGGCGAACGTCCGCTCCACTTCGATGGCACGCTCGCCGAGCCCGGCATAGGTCCCGACGGCGCCCTTCAGGATCGCCGAGTGATCGAGCTCGACCAGCACCACCTTCAGCCGTTCGATATTGCGCCGGTTCTCGCCGATCCAGGTCGCGACCTTCTTGCCGAAGGTGATCGGCATCGCGTGCTGCCCGAGCGTGCGCCCGGCCATGACCGCGTCGCGGTGCGTGTCCGCGAGCTTGATCATGATGCTCTCAAGGTCGCGCATGTGACCGATGATGAGCACGACCGAGCGCCGGAGCTGCAGCGTGAGCACCGTGTCGTAGATGTCGACGGTCGTGGCGCCGTAGTGCAGGAACTGGCCCGCCTCTTCGTCGAGCGCGCGGCGCCAGACGTTGAGCAGCGCCACCATGCGGTGCTGTACGATCTTGCGCTCGGCCTTGACGGCCACCGTCGGCGCGAAGCGAATGTTGGCCTTGCGGGTGATCTCGTCGGCGGCGGATTGCGGAATGACGCCGTGCGCGGCCTGTGCGCGGGCCAGCGCCGCCTCGATGTCGATCACGAACTGGTTGGTGTGATCGGCTTCGAAGATGTCGGCGACGGTCGCGCTCTGCCGCAGCGTGGAGAGCGCTTCCTCTGCCGTGGCGGAATGGGCGGCAAAGGCGGAGACCAGCACGAGGACGACGGTGCGGATCACCTGAGCGGCTGTCACGGCCGAGCCTCCGTCACGATCCGTGCTGGCCTGCGAGAATGGCGGCTGCCGGCGGCGACATGCGCTCGGAATCGTGACCCACGCCATCGACCTCCATCACGTCCCAGGCGAACGGCGCCCCCATGCGGGCCGCGACCGCGCGCGACCGGTCGAAGAAGAAATGCCCGCGGTCGAAGCGCGTCTTGCCCTGCGCCGCCACCTCCGGCTCGTCGCGCAGGCCCCCGTAGTTGGTGTCGGCGGTGCCGAGGAGCAGCGTGTAGTTGCAGTCGAACGCGCCGCGCACTCTGCCTTCGGAGACCGAGGCGTCGCGCAATCCATAGGGGTAGCGGTACTCCCGATCCGGGAGCATGTACCACCCGGGATTGGCCGAGACCGCGCGATGGATCATGCGGCACCCCGAATGCAGCACGTAGCGCTGCACGAACTGCGATCCTGCGCCATGCCCGAAGATCGAGAACTTCCGCTGCGAGCTGCCGAGCTTGGCGGCGGCCATGCGAAAGGCTTCCTCGACGACGAAGAATGCCGTCTCCCGCCAGGGCTTCGGCGAGAAATTTCTCTGGCTGAGCACGTTGCCCTGGTTATAGCGCCAGGCGCCGGGCCACTTCTCCGACGTGAACTCCGGCACCAGGAGAATGGCGCCGTAGCGCTCGGCGAGCGGTTGCCACGTGTCGTAGTAGTCGAAGGAAAGATGGCGGTAGGCTTGCCGGCGCGTGCCGTGCATGACGATCCAGATCGGGCTGTTGCGCGTCGCCGACGCCGGCCGGTACGTGTAGACGGTCACCGGACCGCGCGGCACGTTCTCGACTTCGAACTCGCCCGCGCCGACCGGGATCGTGTCGGGGTCTGCTTCGCCGGAGCGCCCGAAGGACGAGGCTGGCGCCGACGCGAGGAGAAGACCGCTAATCAGCGCCCCCACCGCCAGCAATTTCGCAACACCTAGCATGGTCGAACACTCCAGTATGGCATCGCCCGACGCCGAAGAGCCTATGATCAGAATTTGATGCGCGCACCCGTGTAGGCGATCGAGATGTCGGTGAGCGTCTCCGCCATATTGGGGAACACGTCGCCTTGCACCTCGCGGGCGCCCTCGACGTCGAAGGTAAAGTGGCGAAAGCCCAGGTAGATGTCCATGGCCGCTGCATCGATGTTCTGGCTGATCGCGGCGCCGATCATCTCCATGCGGCTGTCCGTGACCTCGCTGTTCGTGGCGTCGTCGAGCCCCGCCTCGCGCAGCCCCGTGATGGCGTCGTCGACGCGAGCGAATTCGCCGTAGACGGTTGTGTCGCCGATCCAGGAGAAGCGCTTGCGCACGCCGAACGCGGTAAACAGGTAGTCGGTCGGCGGGCGGTTGGTCCCGGGAGGCGTCACGAGGCCGGTGGTGTTCTCGCCGAACACGGCCTGGTCGGAGGAATCGAGACCGTTGAATGTGCGGTGCACGTAGGCGACGGTGGCGAACAGCCCGGTCGGGATGTGCAAGAGGCTGGCCGATCCCTTGTACTCGCTGCGGTCGCGTCGCGCCGGATCGCCGTTGTCGAGCAGCCGCCCGCCCTCGTCCTTGTCGTTGAGGTATCCGGCCCCGAAGCGGAACTTCCAGTCGTTGAAGTCGATCCGGTATTCCGCGGCGATGTCCCAGAAATCATCCTCGCCCCACGCCGTGGCGAGGCCGACGCTGCCGAAGGTCCCAGTCCAGCGCGGCGCGTCGTAGCGAACCACATTGCGCCGCAATGTATCGACGGCCGCACCCGCCGCGAAATCGCTGATCGTCGTGCGCGTGATCAACGGGTTGTTGGCAGCCGTCGGGGCGTCGTCGTCCTGCTCGTACTCGTCGGCATGGCGGATGATGAAGCTGCCGGCCATGGTCGAGATGTTGGCGGCGCCCGGCATGATGCCGCCGACATCCTTGAGAATGATGTCGTCGGTGGCCGGCGACGTGAAGCCGACCGTGACCGAGCCCGCCTTGTTGTGGCGCAGCCACCAGGCCGCGTGGCGGAGCTCGAGCAGTCCGTTGCCGTCGTCCCGCGTCTGGTCGAGGTCGACGGAGGCGGTGTCGTCGAGGCCCACGGCGAGACGGTAGCCCGCGCTCAAGCCGCGCGTGATCTTGGCCGCGCCCTCGAACTCGATCCTGGAGCGCGAGGAGACGTTGTCGGCTTCATAGATGTCGGTCTTGTCGCCGTCGTCCCAGGCGATCAGCATGCGATTGATGTGGCCCGAGATGCTGAGCGAGAGGGCTCTGTTGCCCCGGCGCGCTTCCATCGCCTCGATGGCGGCGAGCCGCTCCTCGACCTCGGTTCGGGTAGCATCGGGACTATCCGGTGCGATCGGCAGGATCGACTCGCCGGTCTTCGAGGCGCCGTCGAGCTCCATCGTGAGCCCGAGCGAGCCGCCGTAGAAGTAGGTGTCGCCGTCGGCGCGCGGGCTGGCATCGTCGGGATCGGTGACGGTGGCCAGATGCGGCAGCGATTCGCTCACGTTGTTGAGGTAGAGGAAGGTGCCGGCGGCCGAGAGAGTGACGCCGTCCGCGAGCCGGAATTCGATGCGGGGATTGATTTCGATCCCCTGCGCGAGCACGTCGTCGCTGTCCTTGCTCTTGAAGTTGAGCTCGTCGGGCGTCTGCTTCTGCTGATAGGTGCGCCGGCGCGTGGCGTGATTGTAGAAGAGACCCGCCTTGACGTCGCCGCCGACACGCACGCCGTCGATCACGTCGACCATTCCGGTGAGACCGGCCTGCAAGCCGATGAGCTGGTTGTCCACGCGCACGCCGACCTGATCGCGATCGGGTGTGTTGTCGGAGCCGCCCGGTACGCCGACCGACTGCTCGATCGTCGTCACGCCGAGCTGCTCGCCGAAGTAGATGCCGCGTGCGCCGACGAAAAGCCCGGGGATGTCGAACGGGCGAAGGATGTTCGCTTCGCCGCCCATCAGCTTCGTCTCGTGGTGGACGACCATGCCGAAGATGTTTTCGGCGTTGGTGGAGTTCTGTGCCGGATCGTAGTAGATCGCGTCGGTGTTGGCGGGATTGGCTCCCTCTCCGAGGTCGAACTTGCTTTGCTCGAGGCTGATCGGCTGCAGGTAGAAGGCGGAGAGCTGCACGTCCTGGTCGAGGATCGTGCCCGTGAGCGTGCCCCGCATGCCGCCGGCCCAACCGGTGCCGTCGAGCTCATCGGAGGTGAATGGCACGAAGGGTGTCGGCGGGTTGGCGCCCGCTTTCGTGAAGGGAACGGACTCGAGCTCCTGGTGCGTGAGCGCCAGACCTTCGATTGTCAGGTCGGCGCGCTCCGGTCTCTCTGGCGTGATCCCGCCGTCGGAGTCCACCTCGTCGTCCGCCGCGACATCCTCGACACCGGCGTCCGCACCGTCATCGCCGTCATCGGCCAGCGCCGGGCCCGCCGCGCCCGATGTCGCAAGGAGCATCGCGAGCAGCCACGCCCGCGCGGCAGCCGAGGAGCAAAGTGGCCACCAGGAGGCCGGGGCAATGCTCCGCCTTTCAGAATGCGCACCTTTGGGCATACGCTTCTTCCACCCTAAATCGAAAACTTCTGACTGCTGACAGTTGATCGTCCGCTTAAACGAACTGTGACATCCGCAACCGACATGCGGCATTCGAAATATCGAATGAATTCATCCGCGAATTGCAGCGTTAGCCATGAAAATGAAAACGTTTCAGTGATATGCCCCGCGTGCGCGCCATGTGCTCCGGGAGCAATAATGCTCGGCATGTGACACACATGCGCCACAGCACCGCAAGCGACCCAGGCCGTTTGCGGAAAAACGCTCAGACGTCGACGGTTGCGGCATCGTCGCTGAGAAACTCGACGGAGGCAGCGTTTTCGCTGCTCGCGCGCTGGAAGTCGGAAATGGCCGCGCGCAGGTAGTCGAGAAACTCTTTTGCGTTGCGGGATAGCGAGTGCCCGCGATGGTGAATATAGCCGAATTGGATCCATCTCGCCGGCTCGAGCGGCCGGAAAACGATACTGTCGAGATCGAAGCCGCGCGCGCATAAGCGGTCGAAAACGGCTATCCCCACGCCGTCGGCCGCCATTTGCCACGCCATGAGCGACGAGCGGGTTTCCACGACATAGCGCCCCGTCTCGCCGCCCGCGCGCAGGAAGTCGTTGAGCTGCTGGCGCCAGAGCTGATCCGGCCACAGACCGATGAGATCCTCGCCCGAAAGGTCCGCGGCGGTGACGGTCTTCTGCGCGGCGAGCCGATGCGAGCGCGGCAGCACGGCCTCGAGCCGGACGCGAAACATCGCATGGTTCTCGATCTCGATCAGGGCGTGCGTGACGGGAAGCGACGCGATGGCGAGATCGAAGCGGCGCATGCCGATGAGGTTGTCCAATTCGAAGCGGGAGAGCACGTCGACCG
>JBFXEP010000203.1:0-6003 GCA_050179995.1 Hyphomicrobium sp. | reverse complement strand
CACCACCATCACCATGGCGAAGGTCACGGCGAGTCCGAGCAGAAGCGCGAGCCCGGCCATCGCCACGAGCACGGCCACGAGATAACCCGCGCCGGCCGCAAGCCAGCGCCGCCATCCCCTGAGTTCGGTCGTTTGTCCGTGACGGTCGATGACGATCACCGTCTCGCGCTCATCCGGTCTCATGTCGCCCTCCGAGCCGGCCGCAATCGCCGGCGCTGCTTATATAAGGCGTACCGGGCGAGGTTTCGAGCATAGCCGGCCACCGAGGGACGTGCCTTATTCCGTGGGCTCCTTGAGCCGCGGCTGGTCTTCGAGGAAGCCTTCAGGCAGCCCCTCGCCGGTCTGCTCGAGCAGGAAGGCGTCGAGCTCGACCGCCGTGGGCAGGCCGGCGCGGGCACCGAGCCGGCGGCACTTGAGCGAAGCGGATGCCGTTGCAAGACGCGCGCAGTCGGCCTCGGTGAGGCCCTCCGCCAGCGCCAGCGCGAACACGCCGTGGAAGGTGTCGCCCGCGCCGGTCGTATCCACCACGGGCACCTTGAAGGCACCTTGCGCGCCGCTTCCCTGCGCACCGCTCCACACGTAGCCGGTGGCGCCCCGCGTCACCCCCGCGTGGCGCACGCCCTGGGCCTTGAGCGCAGCGAAGCGCGCCGCATCGTCGGCACCCGGCACGAACCGCTCGAATGCGGGCGCCGAGAAGACCGCGAAATCCGTGACGTCGATCACTTGCGCCAGCAGCACGCCGACCCCGAGATCCACGTCGAGCACCGTCGGCACGCCGGCCGCGCGCGCCGCGACGAATGCCGCCCGCGTGCCCTCGAGCCAGGTGAGGTCGCTCAGCACCGCCCCGGCCGTGGCGACGGCGCCGAGCGGCAGCCAGTCCGCCTGCGTGGGAAAGGTATGGTCGTCCTCGCTGATGACGAGGCGCTCGCCCTTCGCATCGACGATCACCGCCGCCGTGGGCGTCTTCGCGTCCTCGCAGGCGATGACGCCCGACACGTCGACGCCGGTGCGCTGAAGCGCGCGGCGCGCCTTGGCGCCGATGTCGTCGTCGCCGACGCGGCTCCACAGGCGCACCTTCCCGCCGAGCACGGCGATGGACGCGGCGGCGTTGGCGGCCGATCCGCCGCCCTCGTCGCGATGATCGCGGGCGCTGACCTTGGTCGGCGAGCCCGGGAAGGCATCGATGCGATAGACGCGATCGAGGGCCGTGTGCCCGACGACGATGATCGGCTTGGCTGGCATGGGTGAGCGGATGTCCTCGGGAGGGGAAGGCGCAATGCAACCGCAATGGCGGGCGCGCGTGATGTGTTCCACGTAAAGCGCGGATCCGCCAGCCGTGTTCCAGCCGGGACAGAAAGCGGCAGCCGCTCGTGCGAGGGTCTCCTCAACAGACGGTCACGCGCCGTCGCGGGATAAACCTCGGAGAGATGTCATGCTGTACAAGCTCGTCGCCATCGCCCTTTCGGCGCTGTTCATCGTCACCGTGCAGATGTCGGCGGCTTCCGCCGGTTGCGGCCACGGACATGGCTTCAGCGCCTATAAGTCGCCCAAGCGGGTCGCCTTGAAGCAGTCCCGCCGCAAGGCCGCCCAGGTTGCGGCGGCCAAGCAGAGGAAGGCGAAAGAGGTTGCCCGCGCCGAAAAGGCCGAGCCCGCCAAGGTTGCCGCCGCCGAGCCCGCTCCGGTGCAGGAGGAGACGAAGACCGCCGCCGAGAGCACCGAGACGGCCAAGGTCGCCTCCGTCGAGGAGACCTGCACCCGGTTCTTCGCCGAGACCGGCACCACGGTGACGGTGGAATGCACCAAGGAATAACGGCGTAAGCCTCGCCTGACAGCGAAAGGAGCAGCCTCCCGGCTGCTCCTTTTTTGTGCCGGAACGCGCACCTTGCATAATCCGACTCTTGGCAATGTTCTTATTTTGTTCTAGGCTGTCGCCTCAATCGTTTTCGAGCCGAGCCAGAGCCCCGCATGCCCATTCTCTCGCTACCAGATCCGACCCGCGCCGCAATCGTGGCCGGCCTGCGCCACCGCCTCGCACGCCTCGAAGGTTTGCCGGATGCGAGGGAGCGCGGCCTGTCGCTCGGCCTCGAGGCCCTCGACGCCCATCTGCCCGAGGGTGGCCTCGCCTTCGCCGCCCTGCACGAGATCGCACCGGCCGAGGACGCCGATCTCCCCGCCGCCTTCGGCTTTCTCGCAACTCTCCTGGCGCGCATGCCGGGTAACGCGCCGCTCCTGCTCGTCCTTTCCGCAAGGAAGCTTGCCCGCTGTGGGCGCCCGCACGGACATGGCCTGGCGAGCCTCGGCCTCGATCCCGCACGCCTGATCCTGGTCGAGACCGCGAACGAGACCGAGGCCCTCTGGGCCACGGAGGAAGCCGTCCGCGCGCGGGGGCCGGCGGCGGTGGCGGCGGCGCTGAGCGGCAAGCTCGGCCTCAAGGCCAGTCAAAGATTGCTGCATGCCGCCCGTGACGCCCGCGTGCCGCTCTTTCTTTTGCGAGCGGCAGGAGAAAGCGTCGCCACCGCGGCCACGCGCTGGCGCATCGGCGCGGCGCCGGCCCCGCGCGACCGCTTCGGGGCGCTGACCGGCTGGCGCTGGCTCGTCGCGCTCGAGCGCTGCCGCAACGGCCGGCCGGGAGAGTGGGTGGTGGAGTTCGATCATGTCACGCATCGTTTCGGTCTGGCTGCCGCAATGGCCGGTGCATCGCTGGCTCGCTGCGGAGCAGCGGAAAACAAGGGCCGCTGAGCGGTGCCGGCCCTCCGGCGCGCCGGTCGCCCCGCGCATACCGTTCGTGCTCGCCGATACGACGGACGCCCCGCGCATCGTCGCCCTCAACCCCGCCGCCGAGGCCTACGGCCTCGCCGCCGGCGAGACATTGGCCGACGCCCGCGCCCGCATCGGCGCACTCGAGGTGCGCCTCGCCGAGCCCGAGGCCGACCGGAAGGCCCTTCTCCGCCTCGCCCGCTGGGCGACGCGCTACACGCCGTCCGTCGCCCTCTTCCGCGAGCATAGCGGCAGCGACGGCTTCTTTCTCGATGTCACCGGCGCCACCCACCTCATGGGCGGCGAGGAGAATGTGCTGCGCGACCTCGCGCGCCGCCTCGACGCCTTCGATCTTCCGGTGCGCCTCGCCATCGCCGAGACGCCGGGCACGGCCTGGGCCGTCTCGCATTACGCGCGCACGCCCGTGACGGTCGTGCCTGCCGGAGCCGAAGGCGAGGCGCTCGGGCCCCTGCCCGTCGAGGCCCTGCGCCTCGCGCCCGAGACCGCCCGCACCCTGCGCCGGCTCGGCTTCAAGCGCATCCGCGCGCTGCAGGGACAGCATCGCGCCCCCTTCGCCGCCCGCTTCGAGAAGGAGCTCCTGCGCCGTCTCGATCAGGCCATGGGCCGCGCACCCGAGCCGCTCGTCCTGCTCACGCCGCCCCCGGTCTACGTCGCGACCCACTCCCTCGTCGAGCCCATCACCACCGAGGACGCCATCCTCGCCGTCGCTCATCGCCTCATGCAGGATCTCGCCCCGCGCCTCGAGGCGGACGGCGCAGGCGCCCGCCGCCTGCGGCTCAGCCTCTACCGCGTCGACGGCGGCGTCGAGCGGCTCGACGTCGCCTTATCGCTGCCGACGCAGAGCCCGGCCGACGTCACACGTCTCATGCGCCTCGAGCTCGAGCGCACCGCGCGCCTCCTCGAAGCGGGCTTCGGCTTCGAGACCCTGAGCCTCGCCGTCACCGTCGCCGAGAGGATAGAGACGCGCCAGCACACCCTCGCCACCGCCCCGGAGGAGAGGGAGCGCGCGCGTCGCTCTACGGCGCTGCTCGATGCCCTGCGCCAGCGCCTGGGCGCCGCGAGCGTGCGCCACCTGACGCCGGTCGCCAGTCATTGCCCCTCGCGGAATGAAATGCTGACAGCCGGGCCGAGCACCGCTGCAGCTTGGTCCGCGGCCCGGCCTGCGCGCCTGCGCCCGCCGCTCATCCTGCCGCGCCCGGAGCCGGCGGAGGTGATCGCGCTTCTGCCCGATGGCCCGCCGATGCGCTTACGCTGGCGCGGCAAGCTCTTTCGTCTCGCCCATGCCGAGGCGCCGGAGCGCATCGCCCCCGAGTGGTGGAGACGCAAGGCGAGTGAGCCGACGCGCGACTATGTCCTCGTCGAGGACGTCGCCGGGCGCCGCTTCTGGCTCTACCGCGAAGGCATCCCCGGCCGCGAGACCGCCACCCCCCGCTGGTTCGTGCATGGGATGTTTGCGTGATGAAAAACATGCACAGCACTGTCCCTCCCCCCTTGTGGGGGAGGTTAGGAGGGGAGGACTCCAGAACGGTCGTTGTTGTGGTTACCCCCACCCCTGACCCCTCCCCGCAAGGGGGAGGGGGAGCCGCGGCTCTTCAAAAGGAGAGCCCATGACCCGCTACGCCGAGCTTGCCGTCACCACCAACTTCTCGTTCCTGCGCGGCGCCTCGCATCCGGCCGAGATGGTCGCCGCCGCGGAAGAGCTTGGCCTATCGGCGCTCGCCATCACCGACCGCAACAGCTTCGCCGGCATCGTTCGCGCCTACGACGAATGGAAGCAGCGCAAGGCCATCCAGCTCATCGCCGGCGTGCGCCTCGTCACCACGGACGGCTTCGAGACCCTCGCCTACCCGACCGACCGCGAGGCTTATGCCCGCCTCTGCCGTCTTCTGAGCGCGGGAAAGCTCAAGGCCTCGCATAAAGAGCATACGCAATGCCACCTCACCTTCGAGGACATCCTCGCCGCAGCGGAGGGCCAAATCCTCATCGCGCTCCCGCCCGAGGATCTCGATGAAGCTCTGGGCCCCACCTTCACCCGGCGCCTCGCGCGCCTCGCCGAGGCCGCGCCCGGCTTGAGCTACCTCGCCGCCGTCCACGGCTATCAAGGGGGCGAGCCGCGCCGCCTGGGCAGCCTCGATGCGCTCGCACGCAGCGCCGGGACGCCCCTCGTCGCAGCAAACGACGTGCACTACCACACGCCCGAGCGCCGCCCGCTCGCCGACGTCGTCACCTGCATCCGCGAGGCATGCACCATTCACGAGGCGGGCCTGCGTCTCGCCGCCAACGCCGAGCGCCACCTGAAGCCGCCTGCTGAAATGGCGCGCCTGTTCGCGGCCTTCCCGGATGCGGTTCGCCGCACGATCGAGATCGCCGCCGCCTGCCGCTTCACGCTCGACGACCTCAAGAACGAGTACCCCGACGAGCCCGTGCCGCCCGGCAAGACGGCTCAAGCCCATCTCGAGGACCTGACGTGGCGCGGCGCGCGCGAACGCTATCCGGACGGCACGCCCGACAAAGTCGAGACGCAGCTGCGCGAGGAGATGGCCCTCATCGCCGAGCTCGACTATGCGCGCTATTTCCTCACCGTGCACGACGTGGTCAAGGAGGCGCGCAGACTGAAAATCCTGTGCCAAGGCCGCGGATCAGCCGCTAATAGCGCAATCTGCTTCTGCCTTGGCATCACGGAAATCGATCCCGCGACCAGCAATCTTCTCTTTGCGCGCTTCCTCTCCAAGGAGCGCAAGGAGCCGCCCGACATCGACGTCGACTTCGAGCACGAGCGGCGCGAGGAGGTGATCCAGTACATCTACCGGCGCTACGGCCGCGCCTATGCCGCCATCTGCGCCACCGTCATCCACTACCGCTCGCGTCGCGCCATTCGCGAGGTCGGCAAAGCCATGGGTCTCACTCCCGACGTCACCGGCGCCCTCGCCAAGACGGTCTGGGGCAGCCATGCCGACGGCCTCCCCGACAAGCACATCCGCGAGGCCGGCTTCGATCCGGAAAATCCGCAAATCCGCCAGTCCATCCTGCTCGCGCGCGAGCTGATCGGCTTCCCGCGCCACCTCTCCCAGCATGTCGGCGGCTTCATCCTGACCCGGCGCCGCCTCGACGAGACGGTGCCCATCGCCAACGCCGCCATGCAGGAGCGCACCTACATCGAGTGGGACAAGGACGACATCGACACGCTGGGCCTGATGAAGGTCGACGTGCTCGCGCTCGGCATGC
>JBFXEP010000202.1:0-6028 GCA_050179995.1 Hyphomicrobium sp. | reverse complement strand
GATGATCGCCGAGACGGGGCCGAAATGCCTGAGCGCCGTACGATAGAGATCCCACACCTCGTCGCAGATCAGCGCGTCGTGCGTATCGACGATATGGCTCATGTTGTGCTCGTGCCCGGCGAGGTGGAACTGCACGATCCGCTCCTTCGGCACGCCGGCGATGAACGCGTGCGCGTCGAACTCGTGGTTGAAGGCCGACACGAACACGTTGTTGACGTCGAACACCAGCCAGCAACCGGTGCGCCTCGTCAATTCGGCGATGAACTCCCACTCGCTCATCTCCGAGTGCGAGAACTGCACGTAGCTCGATACGTTCTCGAGCGCGATGGCACGTCCGAGATAGTCCTGCACGTGATGCACGCGCGCGGCCACATGATCGAGCGCCTCGCGCGTGTAGGGCACCGGCAGGAGGTCGTGCAGGTTGATGCCGTGCACGCCGGTCCAGCACAGATGATCGGAGATGAAGACGGGCTCGCAGCGGTGAGCGAGCGCCTTGAGGTCGCGGAGATAGTCTTCGTTGAGCGGCGCCGTCGATGCGATCGACAGCGACACCCCGTGCATGACGATCGGGTAGCGGGCGCGGATCTGGTCCAGGATTTTGAGCGGCTTTCCGCCCGGAACCATGTAGTTTTCGCTGATCACCTCGAACCAGTCGACGTTCGGCGCACCCTCGAGGATGTCCTGGTAGTGCTGCGGCCTGAGCCCGAGCCCGAAGCCGAGGTGCGGCGGCTTCTCGGATGCGTCTCTCTTGCCGCGCGTGTCCTGATGCATATCTGCCGTCATGACCTGCCTCCGCGCATGTGACCCGAACGCGAGGATGTCCGGCGGCACAGGCCGCCGGACATCCGTGTCGCAGCAGCCGTTACTTCGGCATCTCGAACTTGGCGCCCTCGACCTTCTCGCACTCCTCCTTGGTCGACTCCGTGAAACCCTGACCCTTACAGGCGTTCTGGCCCTTGCAGGCGTTGCTCGCGGTCTTGCAGGCGCTGGTGCCCTTGCAGGCGTTGGCGCCCATGCAATGGCCCTTGGCCTCGTCGGCGGCGTAGGCGCCGGGTGTGCCGACGGCGCCGGCGAGGAGGAGCGTGGCCGCAGCGGCCGCGAGAGCGGAACCGGATGTCACCGTGAATTTCATTGGACGTTCCTTTCTTGAGGGTATTTGTCCCGGGCTGCGAACCGCTTCCCGTCCCCGGGCTCGACGCGAAGCTGCTGGAGCTACGGCGCCGGCAAGAGATGAGTTTCAGGCCACCGCAAAATAAAAATGGCCCTGCGGATGAACGCTCGAATGCGACGAGCCTGGTATCCCGCCCTTCACCCTAGCGAATGCCGCGTTTCACCTCTCCCCGCCGGGGAGAGGTTCCGGGTGAGGGAGCGATACGACCCGAAAATTCCCAAGCCGCACAAATTTCTACGGCGTCGCCTTGAACAGCTTGCCGCTGAACACGACCGGGCCTGTCGGAAGTCCCGTCGGCGAGCCGCCCTTGGGCTCGACGCTCACGGCATAGGTGCCATCCATCATCATGTCGTGCATTTTGCCTTCGGATGCCATGGGACGCACGTCCATCGCGCTGTCATCATAGATCCCGAGCGACTTCGGCTGCGGCATGTCGTTGTGCACAAGCCAGAGCTGATAGGACTTCTCGGGCTCCGGCGGCTTCTGCATGGCCGAGATGACGAACATATTGTTCTTTGTATCGCACGTGAGCAAAAATGCAGGTGAAGCTGCGCCAGCCTGCAGCACCGCCACATACTGCGTCGGCATCTGCCGGCGCTGATAGTCCTGCCAGCCGACCACGCCCGCGAGAGAGGCGGCGATGGCCGTCATGCCGATCGCCGCCCCACGCCACCGGTTGGCACGCTGCACGATCGCCTGCTCGCGCGCCTTGAGCGACACCACGTGCGAGGCAAGCCCGATTTGCGCGCGAATCTTGTTGTAGAGTCCCGGCGGCGGCTGCACCGGCGCCACGACCTCGACCAGCGCGCCGAGCCGCCGCTCCCACGCCAGCACCGCCGCATCGAGGGCGGGCTCGCGCACACGCCGCGCCTCGGCCGCAATGCGCTCGGCATGGTCGAGCGTGCCGAGAACATACTCGGCCGCCAGCACATCCATGTCGTCGAGCTCGTTCATTGCTCGAGGCATCCTTTCAACTGCGCCAGGCTGCGATGCAGCCAGGTCTTGATCGTACCTTCCGGTCGCCCGAAGCGCTTGGCGAGCGCCTCGCGGCTCATGCCGTCGAGGTACGCGAGACGCACCATCTGCCGCTTGTCGGGCTCGAGCCCTTCGAGACAGCGCATGAGACGCTCCACGTCCTCGCGCCGCCCGATCGTCTCGACCGGATGCTCGTCGTCGCCCGCCACTTCGTCGAGCTCCGACACGTCCGCCGTCGGGCGGTTGCCACGCCGGCGCACCTCGTCGAGCGCGCGGTTGCGCACGATGGCCGCCATCCAGGTGATGGGCGCCGCGAGCTTCGGATCGAAGTCGCCGGCCCGCTCCCACACCTTGAAGAAGCTGTCCTGGACCACGTCCTCCGCCGCCTCCCTGCTGCGCAGGATACGTAGCGCCACGGCAAAGAGTTTCGATCCGGCGGCTTGGTAGAGCTCGGCGAACGCCGCCTCGTCCCCGCGCGCCACGCCGGCCAGGAGGTGATCCAGCTGTTGACGCGATGACGTCATGCCAACCCACTTGTTCGGCGCCTGCCCGCAAAATAGCCGTTCCGGGACCGCGGTCAGTAATAGCGGATTGCCGCCGCCTGTCGAGACAACAGCAGCCTCTTGCCTTAATCAGATGTGCGCCCGGCCAGCACAAGGGCCGCGCCCAATTCCATACGGAGAACACCCGTGCCGAGTTTCACGCTGCCCAATGCCGTCGCGCCCGTGCTTCTACTGTTGGCGTCCAACGTCTTCATGACTTTCGCCTGGTACGGCCACCTGAAGTTCAAGACCACGGCGCTGTGGATCGCCATCCTCGTGAGCTGGGGCATCGCCTTCTTCGAGTATTGCCTGGCCGTCCCGGCCAACCGCATCGGGTCGGCCGTCTACACCACGGCCGAGCTCAAGACCATCCAGGAGGTGATCACGCTCACGGTCTTCGCCGGCTTCTCCATCCTGGTCCTCAGGGAGCCGCTGACCATCAACCATGTGGTCGGCTTTGCCCTCATCGTCGCCGGCGCCTATTTCATATTCAAAGGCCCCCTCTGAGGCAGAAAACGCATGCACCGCCTGAGCCGCGCCCTGGCCGGCATCGACGCCGCCAACAGCCTGGACCCGAGCCGCATCACGGTCGACGGTGGCGAGACGCCGGCCGAGCTCGCCTATGGGCGCCGCATGACGGCCATGCTGGAGCGCGTCCACCCCGAGGCGTCGGAGCTCTTGCGCTTGGCCGTACGCGCCCAGCACATCCGCCGCTGGGAGATCCCGCGCACGACCTACCCCATGGACCGCGGCGGCTACCTGCGCTGGCGCAAGGAGCTTGGCCGCAAGCACGCCGCGTGGACCGGCGAGATCATGGCCGAATGCGGCTACGGCGACGACGAGATCGCCCGCGTGGGGTCGCTCCTGCGCAAGGAGAACCTGCGCCGCGACGCCGAGACGCAGGCCCTGGAAGACGTGGCCGCCCTCGTGTTCCTGGCCCACTACGCCGCGGACTTTGCCGGAAAGCACCCGCCCGAGAAAGTCGTGGACATCCTCGCCAAGACGCTGGCCAAGATGTCGGAGCGGGGCAAGCAAGCGGCGGCCGCGCTGGACCTCCCTCCTGCCGTCCGTCACGCCCTCGAAGCAGCGGTAGCACAGGCGGACGATCCGTGAGCCAGACGACGACAGTTGCGGCCGTGCTCGTGAGCCACGGCGACCGCGGCGGCGCGACCCCCAACGCCGCGCTCGCGCGGCAGGCTGACGCCGTGCGGCAGCTTACGGGCCTCCATGTCCAGACCGGTATGCTCAAAGGCGAGCCCACCATCGAGGAGGCGTTGCAGGCCGCTGCGGCGCAGGCGGCACGCGTCGCCGTCTATCCGCTCTTCATGGCCGACGGCTACTTCGTGCAGAAGGTGCGCGAGCGCGTGCACGCCGTGGGCCTCACGCCCGAGCCACACATGCAGACCCCGCTCGGCCTCGATCCCGGACTGCCGGATATTCTTGTCGAGGAAGCGCTCGTGAGCGCCGATATAGCCAGCTTCGATCCCGCCGCCTCGCGCCTCCTCATCGTCGGCCACGGCTCGAAGCTCGGCCCAGCCTCCGCAACCGCGACGCGCAAAGCCGCCGCGCGCGCCGCCCTCACCCGCCGCTTCGCCAGCGTCGCGACCGCGTTCCTGGAAGAGGAGCCGTTTCTCGAAGACACGCTACGGACGACCGCCGCGACGCCGACCATCATCGCCGGCTTCTTCTTCGGCGACGGCCTGCACGCCGGTGAGGACGTGCCCGACGCCATCGCCGAGACCGGTGCCAGCGCCATCTACACCGGCGCCATCGGCAACAGCCCCGCCATCGCCCGCATCATCGCCGCGGCGCTTCTTGCGCACGCGTGAATTTTATTTGCTTTTGCGCCTCGCCTTCGCCGCGAAAACCAATGAGCCCTGGCGGATGTCCCTCTTGATCTCTTTCAAGGACGCGTCGATGTTCCTTTTCCATTTCGGACCCCGCGCACGCGCATCTTCCAGTGCGTCTTCGAACGCAGCCGTGTCGCTTTCCAGGAAAATATCGACCAGCTCTTTCGCCTGCTTGAGGTCCTTGTTCCTCTTCACCGAGAATGCTTTCCGCTCTTGCGCGATGAGCAGTTTGTGAACCGCGTACCGCGTGGGCGGTGGCACGTTGACCAGCACACCGGCGCCGTACAGGACGACGGCCTCGATGGCGTCATCCGCCAGATACTCCATGAAACTCAGCGCTTCAGCAGAGCATTGCAGCCCTTCTACAAGTACAGGCGACTTCCTGCCTCTTCCGTATTTCGTGAGGATGTCGACCTGAAAACCATTGGCCGCTTTGAAAACCTTTGGCAGCCGATCATCCGTGCTCATGTGCGCCTTGAACGTCGGATCTGCGCGTTGGAGGATAGCCTCCAAATCTTGGGGTTCACCCTTCGAGACGAACGAAGAAACGAGCAGATCGGCGTCGTTTGTCATCAACGCGCCGCTCGGAAGATGGGCGCCGACGACGCATGGATAGGTTTGATATGCGGCGGTGCCGATCAGAACCAGCCCCTGCTTGAACAGATCGGCATTCGCGACCGCCTCCAAGACACGGCCCAACACCAGGGACGGTCCCGGAATGTGCGCCTTCTTGAGAGCCGAAACCGTTGTTCGCCTCGCTTTCGCGCGCTCCGCCGCCGAACGAATGGCGTCGGCTTGAGCCTGGGCGGCTCGATCCGTCACAGGACCAAGCGACCGCTGGTGACGCGTGGCGCCATCCTTGATCGTGACGTAAAAGTACGCCTTTCCCTTGATCTTCCGGATCGACACCGACCCGTGCTCGACATCCGCCAGGCCAATCCCCTGCAGGAGGTCGGCATACATGGTCTGGAAGTTCAGGGGGATTGGCCGCACAGTTAGATACAATCCTCATTTTTTGTATCTAACCAGCCCGGACGGTTGTTAGATACAATTTTCATTTTTTGTATCTAACACATTGTGCAGACCAAAGCAAAGGCCGCAACGCTTGCGCGCCGCGGCCTTCGTTATCTCAAATCGCCAAACGAGAGCCTTCTACTCCCGCCGGCGACGGCCGCCGCCGCCTTCGCGCTCGCGGCGCGGCGGACGCTCGGCCGAGAACACCTCCTCCGGCTCGCCCTCGGCGCGCGGAATCTCGGCACCGGTCGCCTGGTCGACGATCTTCATGGAGAGCCGCACCTTGCCGCGGTCGTCGAAGCCGAGGAGCTTCACGTAGACCTCCTGGCCCTCCTTGACCACCTCGCCGACCGTCTGCGGACGGCCCTGCGTCAGCTGCGAGATGTGCACGAGGCCGTCCTTGGCGCCGAAGAAGTTCACGAACGCGCCGAACTCCATGATCTTCACGACCTTGCCCTTGTAGATCTGGCCGACCT
>JBFXEP010000201.1:0-6036 GCA_050179995.1 Hyphomicrobium sp. | reverse complement strand
TGCTGACCGCGGCCTCGAGTGTCGTCTTCATGCAATCGAAGGTGCCGCTGCTCTTCCTGCTCATACCCATATCGGTGCTGATCGCCTTCCGCCTCGGCCCGCGCTATACCGCCGCCGCCACGCTCTGGCTCACCGCCGTCTCGCTCACCTGCACCTACAACGGATGGGGGCCGGCCGCCCTGATCGCGGAGCCGGACTTGCGCATCTGGATGGTCCAGGTGTTCTGCTTCGTCAACCTCATGACGTCGCTCGCGGTGGCGGCCGAGATCGCCGATCGCGAGCGCCTGAGGAGCGAGGTCGAGCGCGTCTCCGCGCTCGCCGGCGATCAGCGCCGGCAGCTCGATACCGCCCTCGACGCCATGTCCCAGGGGGTCTGCCTGTTCGACAACGACAGCCGCGTCGTCGTGCGCAACAGCCGCTTCATCGAGATCTATGGCCTCGACGAGCGCTCGGTTCCCGCCGGCACCTCGCTGGCCGGGCTCATGACCGTCTGCCGCGCCGCCGGAGCCGTGCCGGAAGGCCGCGACGTCAGCGTCGATCTCAATGTCGACAGCGATATCGAGCAGCAGCTCGTGGACGGCCGGCACATCCGCATCAGCCAGCGTGTCCTCGCCGACGGCGCCGTCATCTGCACCTATACCGACGTCACCGCCGAGAAACGCGCCGAGGCCGCGCTCCTGCACAGGACGCTGCACGACATCCTGACCGGCCTCCCCAACCGGCGCCTGCTGGTGGATCGCATCGATTCTGCCTTGGCCGAAGCCAAGCACGGCCGCCAGTGCGCCGTCATGCTGATCGACATCGACTACTTCAAGTCGATCAACGACAACATGGGGCATGCCGCCGGCGACGAGCTCCTGAAACTGGTCGCGAACCGTCTCATCACGTGCGTCCGCGACACCGACACGGTGGCGAGGCTCGGCGGCGACGAGTTCGCCCTTCTGCTCAGCGAAGGCGACCAGGAGATCGACGCCGACGCCATCGCGCGCCGCATCCTGAACGCCATCAAGGTCCCCATCTACATCGAGAGCAAGCTGGTCCGCGTCGGCATGAGCATCGGCATAGCGAGGCCCCCGCTCGACGGCACCACCACCGACGAGATCCTGAAGTCCGCCGATGTCGCCCTCTACAAGGCCAAGCGCAACGGGCGCGGCAACTTTGCCTCCTTCAACGCCCATGAGGATGCCGGCGCCTGCTCTGCGCGCCGCCTCGAAAGCGAGCTGCGCCGCGCCGTCGAGGAGAAGGAGTTCCGCATCGTCTATCAGCCGATCACGAATGGCGGGTCGGGGGGCGTGGCGGCCGTCGAGGCGCTCATCCGCTGGAACCATCCCGAGCTCGGCACCATCTCGCCGGCCGAGTTCATTCCCCTCGCCGAGCGCAACGGCCTCATCACCGAGATCGGCGGCTGGGTGCTGGATCAGGCCTGCCGCGACGCCGCGCGCCTGCCGTCGAACGTCAAGATCTCGGTCAACCTGTCGCGCGTGCAGATCGCCGATCCGGGCTTCGTCAAATCCGTCGCCGAAACGCTCGCCGCGACGGGGCTCGCGCCGGAAAGGCTCGAGCTCGAGGTGACCGAAACGGCGATCCTGCACGACGAGGTGAATGCATGCCAGGTGCTCGAGGAGCTGCGCGCGCTCGGCATCTCGGTCGCCATCGATGATTTCGGCGTCGGCCAGTCGGCCTTGAGCAGCCTCAAGAGCCTCCCCATCGGCCGCATCAAGATCGACCGCTCGTTCGTCAACGATCTCGCGACCGACGCCAAGGCGCGCTCGATCTTCGTCGCCGTCGTCGCCCTCGCCAAGTCGCTCGGCATCAAGACCACCGCCGAGGGCATCGAGACCGAGCAGCAGCGCGTGATCGCCGCGCTCGCGGGCTGCGATCACCTGCAGGGCTACCTGCTCGGTCGGCCCCAGGACTTCGATCGTCTCGATATCGAGGCTGAAGCGCTCACCGACCTCACGTTGCCGCTCGACCTCGCCGGCTGACGCCTTGCCCGCCCTAGACCATGATCGCTTCGGACCCTATCCGCTCCGATCGCCGCGCCACCTACCAGGCGCGGCGTGAATCGGCAGCGCAGGCAAAGTCCGAAGCGTGAATCATCGGGCTCATCAAAAGCCTAGAGCGCGATCACGATTCGATCAAAGCTGATCGCGACCTAGCCTTCGGTCGGGAACCACCACATCGCGATCGTGCCGCCGACCGCCGCGGCCCCGACAGCCCCGATCAGGATCGGATTGGAGAAGCTCGAGGCGAGTCCCGTGAGCAGCACGGAGCTCCATGCCGTGGCGATGGCGGTGATCTTGACGCCGCGCCGTATGGTGCGCCGCTCCTCGAAGCGCCGCGCCTCGACAAGCGCATGGCTGAGCAGCGGCAGCGCCTCGAGCCGCGCCAGCAGCCACGGGCTCGAGCGCGCATAGGCCCAGAGCGCGATCAGGAGAAACGGCGTCGTGGGCAAGCCCGGCAGCATGGCGCCGGCGATGGCGAGTGCCGCCGCGATGCTGCCGATCACGATGTAGGCGAGCCTGGACAACAGGTGGTGCTCCTTCTGCTGCGCGCTCCACTCTGCACGCCGACGGACCATCGCGTAGCCGGGGCCATGTTGCCGGAACGCCATGCTGCCGGCTCGCGCGAGGTCTCGAACGAACGTCGAGCTGCATTACGCGCGCCGACCTTATATGGTTCGCTGCGCTCTGCGGCTGCCGACGATGGAGGGACACCATGTGGTCGCAAATCTACGACCCGTTCGGCAGCATGGTCCTGTCGACGGCGGTCGCGGCCATACCGGTCCTTGTGCTCCTCGGCAGCATCGGCCTGTTCGAGGTTCGCGCCCACATCGCCGCCGTCCTGGGCCTCATCGCCGCCCTCACCGTAGCCGTCCTTGCCTATGGCATGCCCGCGCCGATGGCCGGCATGGCCGCCGCCTACGGCGCCGCGTTCGGGCTGCTGCCGATCGGCTGGATCATCCTCAACGTCATATTTCTCTATCAGCTCACCCACGAGAAAGGCGAGTTCCTCGTCCTGCAGCGCTCGATCAGCGCCATCAGCGACGACCGCCGCCTGCAGCTCCTTTTCATCGCCTTCTGTCTGGGCGCCTTCTTCGAGGGGGCCGCCGGTTTCGGCACGCCCGTGGCTGTCACCGCCGCCATGTTGATCGGACTTGGCTTCACGCCGCTCGCCGCTTCCGGCTTGTCCCTGATCGCCAACACCGCGCCGGTGGCGTTCGGAGCCCTCGGCACGCCGGTGGTGGCGCTCGCCGCTGTAACGGGCCTCGACCTCAACGAGCTTTCGGCCATGATCGGCCGCCAACTGCCGTTTTTCTCGGTCATCGTGCCGTTCTGGCTCGTCTGGGCCTTCGCCGGCTTCAGGAAGACCATCGAGATCTGGCCGCCGATCCTCGTTGCCGGCGTGGCCTTCGCCATACCGCAGTATCTGGTGTCGAATTTCCACGGACCCTGGCTCGTCGACATCGTCGCCGCCATCGTCTCGATGCTGAGCCTCGCTCTGTTCCTCCGCGTCTGGCAGCCCAAGCATCCGATGACGTCGATGCCGCGTGCCCCGTCCGAGAGCCAGGCCTATAGCGCGCCGCCGGACGACCAGACGCTCACCAATCCCGCCATCCGCCGCGCCTGGACGCCGTGGCTGGTGTTGAGTGGCTTCGTCTTCCTGTGGGGCATCCCGCAGGTGCGCGCGGCGCTCGATGGAATTTGGATCGCCAAGATTCCCGTCACGGGGCTGAACGAGCTCGTGCAGAAGATGCCGCCCGTCGTCGCCGCGCCGCATGTCGAGAGCGCCGTCTACAATCTCAATCTGCTCTCCGCGACCGGAACAGGAATTCTGATTGCGGCCATCGTGTCGGGACTCTTCCTCGGCTACGGACTCATCGGGCTCGTGCGCGCCTACGTACGTACGATCTGCCTCGTACGCTATTCTCTCCTGACTATAGCGTGCATGCTCGCGATCGGTTTTGTGACGCGCTACTCCGGCACCGACGCAACGCTAGGTCTTGCATTGGCCAACACGGGCTGGCTTTATCCTTTATTTGGAACCTACATCGGCTGGCTCGGCGTGGCATTGACCGGATCCGACACCGCATCAAACGTTTTGTTCGGCGGCTTGCAACGCGTGACCGCCGAGCAGCTCGGCATCAATCCGGTGTTGATGGCGGCTGCCAACAGCTCGGGCGGTGTGATGGGCAAGATGATCGACGCGCAGTCGATCGTCGTCGCCTCGACGGCGACACGCTGGTACGGACACGAGGGCTCGATCCTGCGCTTCGTGTTCTTCCACTCCGTCGCGCTGGCGACGCTGGTCGGCCTTCTGGTTCTGGGCCAGGCCTACGTGTGGCCGCTGACGCTGCTCGCGCCGTAACCGTAGGGACGTCGGAAGCGTCCCAGGAATAGGGAGATCAGACCCAAGACATCAAGACTTGATGCAGTTGGCGATGTCTGTCGCCGTAAAATCGGGAGACTTGAGGTATGGCAACCATCACGGTGAATGGGGAGAGCCGCACGTTCGAAGGGGACCCGGGCATTCCGTTGCTCTGGTACCTGCGCGACGTCGCGGGGCTCACCGGTACGAAGTATGGATGTGGTCAGGGCGTCTGCGGCGCCTGCACGGTGCATCTCGACGGCGTCGCCGTCCGCTCGTGCATGACCACCGTCGACATGGCCGCGGGCAAGACCGTCACCACCATCGAGGGGCTGAGCCCCGACGGCGAGCATGCCGTGCAGAAGGCGTGGCGCGAGCTCAGCGTTCCCCAGTGCGGCTTCTGCCAGGCCGGCCAGATCATGCAGGCGGCTTCCCTGCTGGCGAAGAACAACGCTCCCTCCGACGCCGAGATCGTCGAGGACATGAGCGGTAACCTGTGCCGCTGCGGCTGCTACCAGCGCATCCACGCCGCGGTGCGCCTTGCGGCGGGAGGAGTGTGAGCCATGCTGCATTATCTTGAAGCCGAGGCCCGCAAGACGGCCGCGCCCGCACCCGGCGCCATCATTGAGAATGTGAGCCGCCGCAAATTCCTCGGCGGAGCGCTCGCGGCCTCGGGCTTCGTGCTCGCGGTCAGCGTACCTCGCGCCGAGGCTCTCGAGCCCCTGAAGCCCTATCCGACCGGCGGCGAAGGCATGCCGCACGGCTACGGCCGCGCCAACGATCCGCACGTTTACGTGGCCATCGCCAAGGACGGCGCCGTCAAGATCATCGCCCACCGCTCGGAGATGGGGACGGGCGTGCGCACCAGCCTGCCGCTCATCGTCGCCGACGAGATGGAGGCCGATTGGTCGCGCGTCGGCGTCGTGCAGGCGCCGGGCGACGAGCCGCTCTACGGCAACCAGGACACGGACGGATCGCGCTCCATGCGCCACTTCATCCAGTCCATGCGCGAGTGCGGCGCCGCCATGCGCCAGATGCTCGAGCAGGCCGCCGCCGCCACCTGGGGCGTCGACGTCAAGCTCTGCCGGGCCAAGGCGCATTTCGTCGTGCTGCTCGACGAGACCGGCAAGGAGACCGGCAAGAAGCTCGGCTTCGGCGAGCTCGCGCAGGCCGCCATGGCGCTCCCCGTGCCGCCGCGCGAGAGCTTGCTGTTCAAGACGCCGGACGAGTTCACGTACATGCGCAAGGGTGAGGCGAAGATCGTCGATCTGCGCGACATCACCATGGGCAAGGCCGTCTACGGCGCCGACGTGCGTCTGCCGGGCATGAAGTTCGCCGCCATGGCCCGCCCGGGCGTGCTCGGCGGCAAGATTAAGTCGTTCGATGCCAGCGCGGCGAAGGCCGTGCCGGGCGTCGAGGCCGTCTACGAGATCGCCGGCGTCTACGACGTGCCGCGCAAGTTCGCTCAGCTCGGCGGCATCGCCGTCGTCGCCGACACCACGTTTGCCGCCATGCAGGGCCGCGACGCGCTGCAGATCGAATGGGACGACGGCCCCAACGCCAGCTACGACACCGAGGCCTTCTTCAAGGCCATGTCCGCGACGGCGGCCGAGCCGGGCAAGGTGATCCGCAACCAGGGCGACTTCGACGCCGCGCTGAAGGCAGCCA
>JBFXEP010000200.1:0-6070 GCA_050179995.1 Hyphomicrobium sp. | reverse complement strand
GCTCCGCCCGAACCGCCGGTGCCGGTGCAAGCGCCGCCGTCGTCGCCGGCTTCCTTGCCGCGCACCAACTACCCCGACCTCGGCTTGACGCCGCCACGCCAAGCTGCTCCGCCCCCGCACGAGTACGCCGAGCCCGCCTTCGAACGCGAGCAGCCTTCGTCGGCCGGCCGGCCGGCCTATCGGCCCGATCCATCTGATCCGTACTCGGACTTCGGTGACGAGCGCCCCGGCGCGCCTCCTGACGCGCTGTCGCAATCCCGCCGGCCGCCGCCACCCGATGCCACGGGTTCACCGGGGGCCTACGCTCCGGATCGGGCGCGTCTCGACGCGCCGCCGCCCGCGCGCACCACGACGGCAGCCCGCCGCCCCGCTTCGTCAGGACCCTTCGTCGGCTCCTGGCCGCTGATCGAGGCCGGCCAGCTCGTCGAGAACATTCCGCGCCGCATGCGGGTCGGCGTGCCGGTCGTCGTCGAGGCGCGCATCGCGCGCGCCGACGTCAAGGCCCTGGCCGAGGGGCTGCAGGGCGGCGGCGCCGCCTTCCGCCACGAGGTCGTGGTGACCAAGGCTATGTCGGTGCGCCTGCGCGCGCCCGACGGCGGCTTCGCCATCGAGAACCGCTCGCCCGAAACGCAGTGGATCGAGAGCGTGCTCGGCCTCGCCAACGATGACTACGCGAGCTGGCGCTGGACCGTGACGCCGCGCTCGCGCGGCCGCCGCCAGCTCCAGCTTATCGTCTCGGCGCGCACCGTCGGCGCCGACGGCATGACCGCCGAGACCGCGCTTCCCGACCAGATGATCGAGATCAAGGTCGGCATCAACTACGCGCGCACGTTCGGCCGCTGGATGGGCTGGGCCGCCGCAGCCGTGGTGGGCGGCATGCTCGCCCGGTTCGGCGAGGACGGCCTCGTCATCCTCCGCCTCCTCGCCGCCAAATACCTCGGCATCTGATCGATTGTCTGAAGCGCCGTCGAGCAATCGAAAAGTCCCTCACCTGCCCCCTCGCCGAAGGCAAGCCTTCGGCTCGACGGGCATCCTCTCCCGTCCCGGGAGAGGAAAGAAGCTCGTCCTTCTCCCGGGACGGGAGAAGGTGCCCCGAAGGGGCGGATGAGGGACTTGCCATATGGGAGCGGCAAGCAACTCTCACGCCTCAATCCCTGAGCAGCGCCGCGAGTGTCGCGCGCAGGTCCTCGATACCCGTGCCCTTCTCCGCCGAAGTGGCGAGCACGGTCGGGAACGCGGCCGGATGCTTGGCCAGCGCCGCTTCCGTCGCCGCCGTCACCGCCTCAAGCGCCGGCACGCTGATCTTGTCCCCCTTGGTGAGCACGATCTGGTAGGGCACCGCCGTCTCGTCGAGCATGGCCATGATCTCGCGGTCGGGCGGCTTGATGCCGTGCCGGCTGTCGACCAGCAGGAACACGCGCCGCAGCGTCGGCCGGCCTGAGAGATAGGCGCGCACCAGCGCGCTCCACGCCTTGACCTTCTCCTTCGGCGCCTTGGCGAAGCCGTAGCCCGGCATGTCGACGAGGTAGAGCGCATCCTCGGCGGGCGCGAAGAAGTTGAGCTCCTGCGTGCGCCCCGGCGTGTTGGAGGTGCGCGCCAGTCCGCCATGACGCACGACGGCGTTGATGAGGCTCGACTTGCCGACGTTGGACCGGCCCGCGAACGCCGTCTCCGTCCACCCGTCGTCGGGCAGCCCGTCGAGCGCCACCACCCCCTTGACGAAGCGCCAGGGCCTCAAGATCAGCCGCTCCCCGGCCGCGAGATCGTCGGGGCTGAAGAGCGCCCGGTCGCTCATCCCTTGGTTTCGGTCTTGGTCTCGGCCTTACTGAGGCCGAGCAGCCGTCCTATCGGAGCGAACGTGCGCCGCATGTTGTCCATGAGGTGGATGTCGGCGCCCTGCTTGTGCGAGATGTACCACTGCTGCGCGATCGACAGGATGTTGTTCCAGGCCCAGTAGATGACGAGGCCGGCCGGAAACGCCGCGAGCAGGAACGTGAAAAGCAGCGGCATGAACGAGAAGATCTGCTGCTGCACGGGATCGGGCTGCGGCGGGTTGAGCTGCATCTGGAACCACATCGTGAGGCCCATGATGATCGGCCACACGCCGATGTGCAGGAACTCCGGCAACGCGAACGGCAGCAGCCCGAACAGGTTGAAGATCGAGGTGGGGTCGGCCGCCGAGAGATCGCGGATCCAGCCGAAGAACGGCGCGTGCCGCATGTCGATCGAGACGAACAGCACCTTGTAGAGCGCGAAGAAGACCGGGATCTGCACCAGGATCGGCAGGCAGCCCGCCAGAGGGTTGATCTTCTCCTTCTGGTAGAGCGCCATCAGCTCCTGCTGCTGCTTGGCCTTGTCCTCCTTGTAGCGCTCGCGAAGCTGCTCCATCTGCGGCTGCAGCTTCTTCATCTTGGCCATGCTCTCGTAGCTCTTGTTGGCCAGCGGGAAGAACAGGAGCTTGACGATGACGGTGACGGCCAGGATGGCGAGACCGAAATTGCCGAGAATTCCATACAGCCAATCGAGCAGATAGAAGAGCGGCTTGGTGATGAAGTAGAACCAGCCCCAGTCGATCATGAGCTCGAACTTCTTGATGCCGAGCTTCTCCTCGTACTCCTCGATCACCTTCACCTGCTTGGCGCCAGCGAAGAGATGCCCTTCGGTCTTGTAGGTGGCCCCCGCAGCGACTGCGACGACGTTCTGCCGGTACTCGGTCCAGAAAACATCTTGCGAGCCAACCTTCTGACCTTTGAAATCCGCCACGTACGGCAGGCCCTGGTCGGGAATAAGCGCCGACGCCCAATACTTGTCCGTGATGCCGAGCCAACCGCCCGACGTGCTGTCGAAGCTCTTGCCGCCGCCGGCCTCGAGCACCGCTTTGTACGCGATCTCGCAGAACGAGCTGGCCGCGAACGTTCCGCACCAGGAGACGTTGTGATCGGCGACGCCGAGCAGGCCCTCATGCAGCACCGCGTAGCCCGACGTGTGCGGCATGCCGAAACGGTAGAGCCGCGCGTAAGGCGTCAGCACCACGTCGCCGGTCGACGTGTTGTTGACCTCGTCCGACACGGTCAGCATGTAGTGCTTGTCGATTCCGATCGTGCGCTTGAAGCCGAGTCCCCGCCCGTTGTCCCAGGTGAGCGTGACCGGCGTCTCGGGCGTGAGCTTGGCGTTGGCCTCCGCGGTCCACACTGTCTCGCTGTCGGGTAGAGCCGTCTGCCCACCCGCCGCCGGTTGCCATCCGAACTCGGCGAAGTACGCGTTCGGCCCCTCGTAGGGCGAGAACAGCACCACGTTCGCGCTCTTCGGGTCGACCGTGTCGCGATAGTTGACGAGCTTGAGGTCGTCGACGCGCCCGCCCTTGAGCGCGATCGACCCCGTGAGCGACGGCGTCTCGATGACGACGCGCGGCGAGCGGGTGAGCGCTTCCTCGCGCGTTGCCGCGGGCGCGCCGGCCGAAAGCTGCGGCTGCCCTGCGGGCGCCGCCGCACCCGGCACGGTCTGCCCCGCCGGTGCCCCCACCTGGGCCGGCTGCTGTGCCGCTTGCTCGGCCTTCTCCCGCAGCGCCTTCTCTTGCTGCGCCTTGATCTGCGGGCCGGCATAGAAGAACTGCCAGCCGAGCATCACCGCCATCGAGAGCGCGACGGCGATGAGAAGGTTTCTTTGATCGTCGGGGCGCTGGCTCATGAACACCTCAGGTGCGCGGCCCCGCCCGTGACGCAGAGGACGAGAGACCGCAGAATTTTCAGACCGGCTGTCTTACAACCCGCGCCATGCCCATGCATATGGGCGATTTGCGCGCGCATCGGGCTAGCTACGCTCGGAAGCCCTGCCCGCTGCTGGATTTGCCGCAGCGTGATGCACGCGTTGCAAAGCCCGTTCAAGGTCTTTCTTGATCTCCGCAAAAGCCCTGTCGTAGGCCGCCGGCCGTGCAACGACGACGTAGTCGTGGCCGGCACGCGCAAGCCTCGGCGCGACGGCTGACACGGCGGCCCTGAGCCTGCGCCGGATGCGGTTCCGCATCACCGCTCCGCCGAGCTTCTTGGTGACGGTGAAGCCGAAGCGGGCCTCCTCCACGCCGTCGCTTCCCTGCTCGCGGGGGCGCGTCTCCAGAACAAAAGAGGGCGTCGCGAACCGCGCGCCCCCTCTAAGCCTCAGGAATTCCGCCCTTTTCTTGAGCGTCCTGACCGCCACGACTTGCGTCTCCGCTCCCGACGAGGAGCACGCAGGACCAGCGACCCGGCGTGGTGATGCGTGCACGAATGGATCGACGGCGCCCGGCAGCGATCGCACTCCAGGCCATGATCGCTTAGGAGCGCAATCGCGCCCTAGGCCGACAGCCGCTTGCGGCCCTTGGAGCGGCGCCGCGAGATGACCTTGACGCCGCCCGCCGTCCGCATGCGGGCGCGGAAGCCATGCCGGCGCTTGCGCACGAGCTTGCTCGGTTGATAGGTCCGTTTCACGGGGGGCTCACTCCAGTCAAAAGCCGAAAAGGAACGGCCCGGCAACGGCGAAATGCGCCATCCAGGGCTGCTCGGAATGGGATGCGTGCTTATAGGTGGAGAGGCCCCTGAAGTCAATTGAGGCGACGGCCGGAAATAGGGCCGTGGCAACGGCCGAAAATGGGGCTGTGGCAACGGCCGAAAATAAGGCGTTTCGCCGCCCTCGAGAGCGGCCGGCGCCTGATATTAAGCCTCGCGCGCGCCAGCACGCTGCTGAGCATAGGGAACCCCCCGATATCCTCGGAGCCGGGCTTGACCCACCGGTCGCAAGACATGTTACTCGACCCCTCCACGCGACTGTTAACCGAGAGGGCAATCGCCATGGCACAACCGAGGTCTGCAACCGCACGGGTTGAACCCGATTCCGAGGCGCCGGCCGGCCCCCCGGTCGCACTCGCCGGCGAGCCCCTGGCGACGGACATCTGCGTCATCGGCGCCGGCTCTGGCGGCATCGCCGTGGCCACCATGGCCGCCGCGTTCGGACGCAAGGTGATCCTGGTCGAGAAGCACAGGATGGGCGGCGGGGACCTAGCAGGCTCCATTCCCTCGAAGGCGCTCGTTGCCTCCGCGCGCCGCGCTGAGGCGCTGCGCACCGCGGCTCCCTTCGGCGTTGCCCCCGTCGAGCCGCAGATCGACCACCGTGCCGTCTACCAGCATGTCAGGGCGGTCGTCTCGGCCGTGGCACCGAACGACTCGGTCGAGCGTTTCACCGGCCTCGGCGTGAAGGTCATTCTCGGCGCCGCGCGCTTTCTCGACAAGCGCACGCTGCTCGCCGGCGACTACCGCGTCTCCGCGCGGCGCTTCGTCATCGCCACCGGCTCGTCGCCCGCCATACCGGACATCCCAGGCCTCGACACCTGCCCCTACGATACGATCGACACCATCTACGACATCGACCGCAAGATCCCGCATCTCCTCATCGTCGGCGCGGGCCCGATCGGACTCGAGCTCGCCCAGGCGCACGCGCGCCTCGGCAGCCGCGTCACCATCGTCGACAAGGGGCGCGCCCTCGGCAGCGACGATCCCGAGTCGACCGCCGTCGTTCTGAAGGCGCTGCGTGCCGAAGGCATCGACGTCCGCGAGGCGACCACCGTCGAGCGCGTCGTGGGCATGGCAGGCTACGTCCGCGTCCACCTCGCGGGCACGTCCGGCGCCGACACCGTCGATGCCTCGCATCTCCTGATCGCCGCCGGGCGTGTCCCGAACCTCTCCGATCTCAACCTGCCCGCGGCGGCCGTCAAGACCGGCAGCGACGGCATCGTCGTGAACGGCGGCCTGCGAACCTCGAACAATCGCATCTTCGCCATCGGCGACGTCACCGGCGGCCCGCGCTTCAGCCATGTCTCGAGCTACCAGGCCGAGATCGTGCTGCGCCGCGCCTTGTTCCGGCTGCCGGCGAGCTTCGACCCCGCGCTCGTCCCGCGGGTGACTTTCACCGACCCGGAGCTGGCCCACGTCGGTCTCACCGAGGAGGAGGCGCGCGCACAGAAGCACCGCGTCAACGTCCTGCGCTGGCCCTTCACCGAGAACGACCGCGCCCACGCCGAGCACCAGACCGCGGGTCACAT
>JBFXEP010000199.1:0-6104 GCA_050179995.1 Hyphomicrobium sp. | reverse complement strand
CCGACATCGCCGAGAAGCTGCGCAGCCTTTCCTTTGACGTGATGCTCGGGACCAACCTCACGCGCGAGCAGATGCACGAGGCGTTCCAGAAGTTCGCCGAGGAGCTGAAGCCCGGCGACGAGGGCCTCTTCTTCTACGCCGGGCACGGCATCTCGCTTTCAGGCGAGAACTTCCTGATCCCGATCGACATGCCGGCCGAGATCCAGGTCGAGAACGAGGAGCAGAGCAAAGAGGCGCTGGACTCGAGCCTCGTCAATCTCGCCGACGTGATCGCGCCGATGCAGAAGGCCAAGCTCGGCATGGTCTTCCTCGATGCGTGCCGCAACACGCCCTCCAAGGAGGAGCTCGGACTGCAGATCGTGGCCCAGGACGGCCAGACGCGGAAGCTGCGCAGCTTGAGCTTCAGCCGCGGCATCTCGCAGGTCAAGGTCGGGCCGTCGACGAGCGGCGCGTCGGGCATCTTCCGTGCCTACGCGACGCAGCCGAACAACGTGTCGGACGACGGCGGCGGCCGCAACAGCCCGTTCACGAAGGCGCTCCTGAAGCACCTCGGCAGCAAGGGCGTCGACGTGCACCAGATGATGATCAAGGTGCGCCTCGACGTGCAGACCGAGACCAACGGGCGGCAGGTCCCGTGGGAGGAGAGCGCGCTCACCGACGTCTACTACTTCACGCCGACGGCGCCCGGCATGGCGGCGCCGCTGCTGCCGACCTACCGTGGCGACGGCACGGGTAAGAAGAAGACCGGGCAATCGGTGTCGAAGAAGAAGAACAAGGGCGGCGCGCAGGCCCGCCGCAGCGGCCCGCCTCCGGGTCTCGGCGCCGGAGTGGGCGCGGGCCTCTAGGGCAGCGAAAGAGTCCCTCATCCGCCCTTTTATGTTGTTTGCGAGCCTCCGGCTCGACCAGGGCACCTTCTCCCGTCCCGGGAGAAGGAAGAGGCATGCGCTTCTGCCGGAAGCGGCTTCACGGTCCTCTCCAGGGACGGGAGAGGACGCCCACATCACCGAAGGCGAGCCTTCGGCGCTGTGGGTAGGTGAGGGACTTGCCGGATTTGAGAAGGTGCGTGCTGACGGCTCGCACCTTTTTTTGCGCGCCACGTAGAGGTAGCACCCCCTCACCCGGAAGCGATCTGCGATCGCTTCCGACCTCTCCCCATCGGGGAGAGGTGAAGTGGCTCGGCTCCCTTACCTCTGCCCTGTGGGGAGAGGTCGCGGCGCGGACCATGCGAAACATGGCTTCGCCATGACAACGGCGCGGGTGAGGGGGCCGTACACTTTCTAGTTGGCGCCGAGGCGGGCGAGGCCTTCGCTGCTGCTCTCGCTCGTGCGGTCGAGGTCGAGGGCCTTGCGGTAGTCGCTGATGGCGGCGCTGCGCGCGCCACGCGCCTCGTTGATGTGTCCGCGCGTATCCCAGATGTAGGCCTTGGTGCCGTCGAGGGCGACGGCGCGGTTGGCATCCTCGAGGGCGGCTGCGAGCTCGCCGGCCTTGTAGCGGGTCCAGGCGCGGTTGTTGAGGGCGTCGGCGTCCGAGGGGTTGATGCGCAGCGCCTCGCTGTAGTCGGCAATCGCGCGCGGGTAGTCGCTCTTGTCGTAGTAGGCGATGCCACGATGGTTGTAGGCGTCGGCCGTGGGCTTCAACGCGATGGAGCGGTCGTAGCTCGTGATGGCGCCGTCGGGGTCGCCCTTGTCGCGGAGTGCGCGGCCGTAGCGATACTGGACGTCGGCCTGATCGTCGGGGGAGAGGCCGCCGCTGTCGATCAGCCCCTTGCAGGCGGCGGCGGCGATGTCCGGCTCGGTGCTCCGCTGGCAATCGGTCCACTGGCGCGTCAGCACATAGCGCGAGGCGAGCGGGCTCGGCGCCTTCTTGATGATGCTCGGGTCGGGCTCGGGCGGCTTTGCGGCCGTGTCCGTGCTGCTTTCAGGCGCCGTGCTCGCCTTGGGCGGCGCGGGCTCCTCGGCTTTCGACGTGACCTTGCCCTCGCCGGTGACGGGTTTGGGGGACACGGCCGGCGTCTCGGCGGTCTCCTCGGCAAAGCGGGGCAGGTACTCGTTGGCGTAGATGGCGGCGACGGCGATGACCGCAACTGCGAGCGCCACCGTGGTCCCGTGCGCCTTGAGCGTGGCGAGGGGCGATAGGCCAGCCATGCGCTCCCTGGCGCTCTGCGCGACGTTCCTCGCGCTTTGCGCGAGCGCGGGGCGGGCCGCTTTCGCCGCAACGGGCCCGCTCGCCTCGGTGATGATGCGGGTCGGCGCGATGTCGCGGTTATCGAGGGTCAGCGTAAAGGCATGGATGCGCTCGGGGATGTTCTTCAGCGCCTGCGGGCCGGCGTCGGCGAACTGCAGCGCCATCTTGCTGGCGACCGCCTCGTGAATGGAGCGGGAGACGCAGACGCCGCCCGGCGGAGCCACCGACTCGAGGCGGGCGGCGATGTTGACGCCATCGCCCAAGAGGTCGCCGTTCTCGCGCTCGACGACATCACCGATGGTGATGCCGATGCGGAAGTTCATGTGCCGGCTCGGCGGGTAGGCGAGGTTGCGCGCGCGCAGGCTCTCCTGGATGTCGATGGCCGAGCGCACGGCTTCGACGGCGCTCTGAAACTCGGCGAGGATGGCATCGCCCGCGGTGTTGAAGATGCGCCCGCCGCCGCGGTCGACGAATTCGGAGAAGACCGTGCGATAGCCCTCGAAGCGGCGCAGCGTCTCTTCCTCATCCTCGGCGATCAGCCGGCTGTAGCCGGCGATGTCGGCCGCGAGAATGACGGCGATCTTTCGTTTCACGGGGGGTGCCCTCAGCCGTTCATCCGCACGGCGATTGTCCCATGATCCGGTCGGCGCGCGCAAGGCGCATCGCGTTGGCAGCGCAACGCATTTCGCTCCCTAGGTGCTTCGATCTCCGGGCTTGCGGATGCGCGCTGGAACGATCTCACCATCCTCCTTGGTGAAAGCGCCGATCTCCGGATTGGGCAGGATGTCGAGCACCGCTTGCGAAGGGCGGCAGAGGCGCACGCCGAGTGGCGTCACGACGATGGGCCGGTTGATGAGGATCGGCTCGGCGATCATGACGTCGATGAGGGCGTCGTCGGTCCATTGCGGATCGTCGAGGCGGAGCGCGTCGTAAGGCGTGCCCTTGCGGCGCAGGAGATCGCGCGGGCGCAGCTCCATGCGCTCGAGGAGCGAGACGAGGGTGGCGCGGCTGGGCGGGGTTTTCAGGTATTCGATGATCGCCGGCTCCTCGCCGCTTTGGCGGATCATGGCGAGTGTGTTGCGGGACGTTCCGCAGTCCGGGTTGTGGTAGATCGTGATCTTCGCCATGGCGATGCTCCGTTGCGGTCGCGCCCTCAATAGCATGAGCGGCGGCACCCTCGTGCGTGGGCGCCGCCGCCTGCAATGTCACGATGTCGTCGCACACGATCAGGCACGAAGCCTGGCGGCGATCTGCGCCACGTGGCGGCCCTGGAAGCGCGCGCCGTCGAGCTCGTTGTCGCTCGGCTGGCGGGAGCCGTCGGCGCCGGCAATGGTCGAGGCGCCATAGGGCGAGCCGCCGCTGATCTCGGACGTCGTCATCTGGCCCTGCCAGGCGTAGGGCAAGCCGACGATCACCATGCCCTGGTGCAGGAGCACCGTGTGCGTCGTGAGGATGGTGCTCTCCTGGCCGCCGTGCTGCGTGTTGCTCGAGGTGAAGACCGAGCCCACCTTGCCGACGAGCTTGCCTTGGAACCACAAGCCGCCGGTCTGGTCGAGGAAGTTCTTCATCTGCGCGGCCATGTTGCCGAAGCGCGTCGGCGTGCCGATGATGATGGCGTCGTACGAGGCCAGCTCGTCGACGGTGGCGACGGGCGCCGCCTGGTTGAGCTTGAAGCCGTTCTTCTCGGCGACCTCAGGGGGCACGAGCTCCGGCACGCGCTTCACCTCGGCGTGGGCGCCGGCCTCGCGCACGCCGTCGGCGACGGCGTGGGCCATGCGCTCGATGTGGCCGTAGCTCGAGTAGTAGAGAACGAGGACTTTGGTCATGGGATTTGGCTCTCGGGTTCGGGTTGTGAGACTTTGAGGAAGGTCCGGACGGAGGCGATGGCTCCACTCCGCCCGGCAGTGCAAAAGCTAGGCGCCGAGATCGAAAACCAGCACCTCGGCATTGTCGTTGGCGGCGATGCGCACCTCGGCCTCGTCGGTCAAGGCGGCGCCGTCGCCGGCGGCAACCTCGACGCCATTCACCGTCACGGTGCCGCGCGTCACCTGCACCCAAGCCTTGCGGCGCGGACGCAGCGCGTGGGCCACCTCGTCGCCCTTGTCGAGATTGGCGACGAACAGGTCGAGATCCTGATGGATCGTCAACGCGCCGTCGCGACCGTCGCGGGCGCCGACGAGCTCAAGGCGGCCCTTGCGCTTGTCGACCGGGAACGACTTCTGCTCGTAGCTCGGCTTCAGGTCACGCTGCTCGGGAAGCACCCAGATCTGCAGGAAGTGCACGGGGTCGCTCGGCGAGGCGTTGAACTCGCTGTGGGCGATGCCGGTGCCGGCCGACATGCGCTGCACGTCGCCTGGGCGGATGGTCGATCCGGTGCCGAGGCTGTCCTTGTGGGCGAGCGCGCCTTCGAGCACGTAGGAGATGATCTCCATGTTGTCGTGCGGATGCGTGCCGAAGCCGGCGCCGCCCTCGACGATGTCCTCGTTGATGACGCGCAGCTTGCCGAAGCCCATGTTGCGGGGATCGTAGTAGTGGCCGAACGAGAAGGAGTGCTTGCTGTCGAGCCAGCCGAAGTTGCTGGCGCCGCGCTCCTCGCCTTTGCGTACCGTGATCATGGCCTTTCTCCCAACTGATCGCGGTGGGCCCGTGCCGCACCGCCGTTGGGTGTTGATTTAGACTGGGATCTAACAGGAACCAATATGGCAATTTTGAAATAGATTGGTGCCGTGTTGGATGCAAAAAGGCCCGCCGGGTGTCGGCGGGCCTGGTGTTGTTGGTGCCGTCGCGCGGCGGTCAGGCGGCCTTGGCGCCAAGCGTCGGGTAGTCGGTGTAGCCCCTGGCGTCGCCGCCGTAGAAGGTCGCCTGGTCCGGGACGTTCAGCGGTGCGTTGGCCTTCAAACGCTCGACGAGGTCGGGGTTGGCGATGAACGGGCGGCCGAAGGCGATCAGGTCGGCGGCACCGGACTCGACGGCGCGGATGGCCTCGGCGCGGTCGTAGCCGTTGTTGGCGAGATAGGCGCCTTTGAAGAGCTTCCTCAGCGCAGCGATGCTGGCGCCGGGCGGGAGCTCGCGCGAGCCGCCGGTCTCGCCCTCGACCAGGTGCAGATAGCCGAGGCCGGCCTCGCTCGCCTTGCTGATGGCGGCGGAGAAGGTTTGCACGGGATCGCTGTCCTGCATGTCGCCGAAGCTCGAGAACGGACTGAAGCGCACGCCGACGCGATCGGCCGGCCAGACGGAGGTGAGGGCGGCGAGCACCTCGCCGAGCAAGCGCGTGCGGTTCTCGAGCGAGCCGCCGTACTGGTCGGTGCGCTTGTTTGAGCCGTCGCGCAGGAACTGGTCGATCAGGTAGCCATTGGCGCCGTGCAGCTCGATGCCGTCGAAGCCGGCGGCCTTGGCGTTCTCGGCGCCCTTCCTATAGTTGGCGACGATGCGGGCGATCTCGGACGTTTCGAGTGCGCGCGGGGGCGAGGCATCGGCGAAGCCGGCCGGCGTGAAGACTTTGGTGCGCGCCGTGATGGCGGACGGCGCGACCGGAGGTTGGCCGTTCGGCTGCAGCGAGACGTGAGAGACGCGGCCGACATGCCAGAGCTGCAGGACGATGCGCCCGCCGGCCGCGTGGACGGCGTCGGTGACTTTGCGCCAGCCGGCCACCTGCTCTTGGCTGTAGATGCCGGGCGTCTGGATGTAGCCCTTGCCCTCGGGGGAGATCTGCGTCGCCTCGGTGATGATGAGGCCGGCGCCGGCGCGCTGGGTGTAGTACTCGACATGGAGGGCGTGCGGGACGTCGCCCTCGGGGGTGGCGCGATTGCGCGTCAGCGGCGCCATGACGATGCGGTTCGGCAACGTCAGGGTGCCGATGGTGAGGGGGGTGAAAAGCTTCTCGGTCATGCGGGAGGGTCTCCTCGGTCGGGTTCCGGTGC
>JBFXEP010000198.1:0-6113 GCA_050179995.1 Hyphomicrobium sp. | reverse complement strand
TACGACACCAGATGGAACGTCAACGCCCTCTTTGACACCATCTGGTCACTAGGCCAGGGTCCGTGGCTATCTCGGAATGCTTACCCCGCTGCCGAGCCGGTTACGGACCCTGGTTGAGATCTCCCGATCTCCTCGTGAAAGCTACGGCGTGCATTTTCGCTGATCTCTGCGAGGCGTATCGCAGTGGGCCGCAATATTGACGGCCCTTTCGCCAATCCCGCCAAGCGGGACGCGCGCCTACTTAATCTTCGTTTCCTTGAACTCGACGTGCTTGCGCACGACGGGGTCGTAACGCTTGAAAACCAGCTTCTCGGTTGAGGTGCGCGGGTTCTTCTTCGTGACGTAGAAGAAGCCGGTGCCGGCTGTCGACAGCAGCTTGATCTTCTGGGTGATCTGCTTGGCCATTGGTCTTGAGACCTCGAAGGGGACTTTCAGTCAAATCGGATTGGGCACCATACTGGCCGCGTTTTCGGTGTCAAGCCGCCAAGTTGTACAGTTGATCTATACCGTGCGCGGTGCAATGGCGCGGGCAAGGAGCGTGCGCTCGAGGCGGCCGTGGCGCTCGACGTAGAATGGCACGTCATCGCTCAGCATTGCGACATTCCGCTCGAGCAGAGTCGCAAGATCGCCGATCACGCGCCGGGTAATCGACGGCAATTCGAGGCCCTCGGCCTCGCTCACGGTAAACCATCCGATGTCCAGGAGCTCGCCGTCGGTTCTTTCGACGCGATGGGCGACGCGCGCCGCGTCGACGAGGAAGAAGCGCGTGTCGTAGCGGCGCGGGCGGCCGGGCGGCGTTATGGCGCGGGCGAAGAACGCGAGATCGTCGAGGCGCGGGGCGAAGCCCTCGGCGTGGAAGGCATGCCAGGCGTCGCCGGCGGCCGGCCTCACGTCGCCCTCCGGCGCGCCGATGATGAAGCCCGTCTCCTCGTACGTTTCGCGCACGGCCGCGAGCGCCAGCGCGGAGGCGCGCAAATCGGACACGCGGCCGCGCATGGCGACCTTGAGCCCTTCGCACTCGGCGGCCGGCAGCGTGTGGCGGCGCGCCAGCGTCCGATCGGCTGCCTCGACGCGTCCACCCGGAAAGACCCACGTGCCGGGGAGGAACACCTGATCGGGACGGCGCCGCCCCATGAGGATTTTCGGCGCGTGCGTCGTGCGATCGACGATGACGAGCGTCGCGGCGTCGCGCGGCCGGCGTGCGAGCGCCGTCCTTGCCCCGTCGGTGGATCGCGGAGGCGCGCGCATGGCTTCGCGGCCGATCAGCGGGTGCCGGGATCGGGCACGGGCTCGTCCTCGGCTCCGCCGAAGCCGTGCATGCGCAGCGCCCACTGCAGCCCGACGAGCGCGCCCTTGACGCGCGGCAGGAGCCAGAGGCTCAGCCCGATGGTCAGCGGCAGCCAGATGGCGAGATGCACCCAGGTCGGCGGCGCCACGGCCTGCTCGAGCACCAGGATGCCGCCGACCACGACGTGGCCGACGATCACCATGGTGAAATAGGGCGGCGCGTCGTCGGCGCGTTGGTGGAAGAGCTCCTCGCCGCAGGCCGGACAGCGGTCGTTGACCTTGAGATACTGGCGATAGAGCGCGCCCTTGCCGCAGGCGGGGCATTTCTGCCTCAAGCCACGCAAGAGGGATGTCTTGATGTCGCGCTTCGGCAGGCTCGCGGCGGCTGGCTCGTTGGCTTCGTACTCGATCATGTCGTGCATCCTGTTGAAGCCCTGAGCTTAGCCGGGTCTTGTGACGTCTCAACGCGGCATTGTTGCGCTCGTGGTTAGTGGCGCCGGCCCGTGCGGCGGCGGAAGGTCCGCACACCCTTCATGTGGCGGATCGCGCCCTTCTTGCCGGGCGTCAGCATCTCGAAGCGGATGGCGCCCGCGCTCGGGATCACCTCGACGAGGCGGACGCTCACCGGGTCGCCGAGCTGGTAGGTCTCGCCGCTGCGGCTGCCGACGAGGGCGTGCGCCTCCTCGACGTGCTCGTAGAAGTCGCGGCCGAGGGTCGAGACGGGGACGAAGCCGTCGGCGCCCGTGCCCTTGAGCTTGACGAAGAGTCCCGAGCGCGTGACGCCGGCGATGCGGCCCTCGAAGGTGGCGTCGATGCGGTCGGCAAGGTGGCTCGCGATCAGGCGGTCGATGGTCTCGCGCTCGGCGGCCATGGCGCGGCGCTCGGCCTCCGAGATCTCGCGCGCGGTGTCGGCCAAGCGCGGGATCTCCGCGTCGGCGAGGCCGTCCGCGCCGAGCTTCAGGGCGCGGATCAGGGCGCGATGCACGAGGAGGTCTGCGTAGCGGCGAATGGGGGAGGTGAAGTGCGCGTAGCGCGCGAGGTTCAAGCCGAAGTGGCCGATGTTGCTCGGATGGTATTCGGCCTGCGCCTGCGAGCGCAGGATGACCTCGTTGACGAGCTCCGGCACGGGCAGCGACTTGGCGCGGGCGAGGATGCGGTTGAAGGCCTCGGGCTTCAAGCCGGTGGCGACGGCGAGCTTGAGGTCGAGCGTTTCCAGGAAGTCACGCAGGTTCTTGAGCTTCTCCTTGGAAGGCTCGTCGTGCACGCGGTACACGAGCGGCGTCTTCATCTGCTCGAGCGTCTCGGCGGCGGCGACGTTGGCCTGGATCATCATCTCCTCGATCAGCCGATGGGCATCGAGGCGCTGCGGGATGTCGACGCGCGCGACGCGGCCCTCGCCGTCGAGGACGATCTTGCGCTCGGGGAGATCGAGGTCCAAGGGACCGCGCTCGTCGCGGGCGCGGGAGAGCGCGGCGTAGGCCTGCCACAGCGGCAGCAGCGCGCGCTGCATCAGGGGCGCGCATTTGGACGAGACGTTGCCGTCGATGGCGGCCTGCGCCTCCTGGTAGGAGAGCTTGGCGGCGCTTTTCATGACCGCGCGATGGAATTCGTGGCGGCGCTTCTTGCCCGTGGCGTCGAAGGTCATGCGCACGGAGAGGCAGGGGCGGTCCTCGAGCTCACGCAGCGAGCAGAGGTCGTTCGAGATGCGCTCGGGCAGCATGGGCACGACGCGGTCAGGGAAGTAGACCGAGTTGCCGCGCAGCTGCGCCTCCTTGTCGAGGCGCGTACCGGAGCGGACGTAGTGGGCGACGTCGGCGATGGCGACGATGACGACGTAGCCGCCGCGGTTCCTGGGATCGGTATCGGGCTCGGCGTAGACGGCGTCGTCGTGGTCGCGGGCATCCACCGGATCGATGGTGAGGAGCGGCGTCGCCCGCAGATCGGTGCGGCCTTCGGGCGAGAAGGATGCGAGCTGCTCGCTCTCGGCGACGACGGAGGCCGGGAAGTCGTCCGGAAGCCCGTGGGCATGCACGGCGATGAGGCTGATCTTGCGCTGGTCGTCGGGGTTGCCGAGTGCCTCGAGCACGCGGGCTTCCGTCAGCGAATGGCGGTCCCTGGCGGAGAGGTCGAAGCGCACGAGATCGCCGTCCTTGGCGTTGCCGTCGTTGCCGGGGCGGACCTGCCAGGCGCGCAGCTCCTTGCGGTCGATGGGCTCGATCGAGCCGCCGCCTCCCTTGCGCGTGCGGAAGATGCCGAGCAGGCGGCGGCGGTCGCGCGGCAGCACCTTGATGGCCTCGGCCTCGTAGCGAAGCCCCTCGACGTCGGGCTCGTTGAGCTCGGCAATGCGCGCCAGGATGCGGTCGCCGATGGCGATGGTGACGTCGCGCTCGCTGCCCGCGGCGCGGCGCGTCAAGACGAGCACGGCGGGCGGCTCGCCGTCGGCGTCCTTCCACACCGCGGGGTGGGCGACGAGGTCGCCGTCGCTGTCGCGGCCGGTGACCTCGAGCACGGTCACGGGCGGGATCTTGCCCCTCTCGTGGAGCTCCTTGCGCGTGCCCGCGAGCGAGCCCTCGGCCGACATCTCGGCCAGGAGCTTCTTCAGTGCGACGCGGGCCTCGCCCTTGATGTTGAAGGCGCGGGCGATCTCGCGCTTGCCGGCCTTGCCCTCGTGCTCGCGCAGGAAGACCAGGATCTCCTCGCGCGAGGGGAGCGCATCCTCGCGCGTGTGGCGTTGGCCGGGCCTCACGCGGAAGCCCTTCGTGCCTTTCGAAGCGAAGCGCTTCACCGGCGGTGTCTTGGCCATACGAGGCGCCTCATGATCATGATGGCCAGGCCTTGTCGTCTCCGGCAAAGCGCAAGTACAGGTCCGCGAGCCGTTCGCGGTCGCTCTCACCCAGCGGCTCGCGCGAGGGGTGGAAGACGGTGTTGCGAATGCGATTCAACGCGCCGAGCGAACGCTGCATCTCGCTCTTGCTCTCGAACGTCTCGTCCACCCACGGGACGAGCGACTTGCCGAACACGCTGGCAAACACCTCCTCGTAGCTGCGGAGATAGGCGTGGTCCCAGGAGAAGCGTCCAGCTCGGTTGAGGTCCGAGCGCACCGTGTCGGGAAGCGCCTCGGGGGGCAGATGCTCCACGAGCCGGCGAAAGCCGCGCTCGAGGCGCTCCACCAGGTCCTTTGGGTCCTCGAACCACACGTAGTTAAGTCTGGCATTGTCCTGGAACGTGAAACTGAAGTCGCCGAGCTCCATTCGCGTGCCCGTGTGCAGGGTTGTCGGGGCGCTCGCGGCGCTGAGCAACGCGTTGCCGACTGCGACCTTGCGCTTGCCGGTGCGGTGTCCGTGGGTCGCGCGCATGGTCCAGCACGCCGTGGGAGCCGGCGCGTACTCGAAGACCACGTGCGGCGCATAGAGACTACCGATCTTGTCCCAAGGCGACAGATCGACGTCCAGGTTCCCGCCGCCGCTGCCCAAGCGGACGGTGGCGAGCCGCGCCGGGAACGGCACGAATGCAGGTTGGGGGTGATCGAGGGCTTCAGCGCTCTGGGCCCAATGCAGGCCCACGCACTCCGAGGGATCGGCCTGATCCAGCGCCCAGTGTGGGATGGAAACAGCGGTCTCGGCGGGCGCAGGCGCGCGGCCATGCGGCCGGGGCAAGGCAAGCGTGCGGACAGCTTCTCCGTAGTTGGCCTGCACATCGTCGGGGATGACGAGTGTCGTTTCCTTTCCCAACGCGTAGCGTGCTGTGCGCAGCACGAGCTTGTCGCGGGTCAGCACGTAGAGCTCGTAGGGTCCGGTGTACGCGGCAAGCTCGTGCGACAACCGTCCGAGCCAGATGCCCGCCAGGATGTCGGCAACGTTGTTGCCGGGCCATGCGGCGGCCGTCGAGACATTCGCGCGCGGGCAACGGACACGAAACAGGCGCTCGTACTCGACGAGCACCGGGACAGTCCGCCCCACGATATGGACGTGGCGCAGCGCCTGGCCGCGCCCTTCGGCGTCGTCGACCAGCGAGGCGACCGTCTCTGCGCGCTGCGTGGTGATGTTGTCGGCATCGACCAGGACATCGGCTCTCGACAGGTTTTCCATGGTCGAAGGCGGGTCCGGTTTCTCTTTGTGGTCAGCTCTCGGCGTCGGCTTTGGCCTTGGCGGCGGCCTTCTTGGCGGGCGCCTTCTTTGCTGCCGGTTTTTTCGCGGCGGCCTTCGGCTTTGCCTTGGCCGGCTTCGCCTCGTCACCCGCGTCGTCGCTAGACTTCTTGGAGCCCTTCGCGGCGGGTTTGCCGCGCGTGGGCTTCTTGCCGCCGACCTTGGCGGCGCGCTCCTGAAGCAGGCGGATCGCCTCGTCGATCGTAAGCGCCGCAGGTTCCGTGCCCTTCGGTACCGTGGCGTTGACCTTGTTCCAGCTCACGTAGGGGCCGTACTTGCCGTCGAGGACCTGGATCCTGCCACCCCCGCCCGGATGCTCTCCGAGGTCCTTCAAGACCGTCTTCACCGCGGCACGGCCGAAGCGGCCGCCGCCCTTGCCGGCGCGCTTCTCGGCGAGCAGCGTCACGGCGCGGTTCAAGCCGACGGTGAATACGTCCTCGACGCTGTCGAGGTTGGCGTAGGTGCCGTCATGCTGGATGAAAGGGCCGTAGCGGCCGAGGCCGGCGACGATGGGCGTGCCGGTCTCCGGATGGGTGCCGACCTCGCGCGGCAGGGAGAGAAGCTGCAGCGCCTTCTCGAAGTCGATGGTCGCCGCGTCGATGCCCTTCGGGATCGAGGAGCGCTTGGGCTTCTCGTCGCCCTCGCCCTCGCCGAGCTGGAGGTAGGGGCCGAAGCGGCCGC
>JBFXEP010000197.1:0-6130 GCA_050179995.1 Hyphomicrobium sp. | reverse complement strand
ATCTGCCGGTGGTCATCATCTCGGGGCACGGCAACGTCGAGACAGCAGTGACGGCGATCAAGCGCGGCGCCTACGACTACATCGAGAAGCCGTTCAAGGCCGACCGGCTGGTGCTCGTCACGCTGCGCGCGCTCGAGGCCTCGCAGCTGAAGCGCGAGGTGCGCGAGCTCAAGGAGCGCTCGACGGTGTCGGCGGAGATGGTCGGCAAGTCGCCCGCCATCAACCAGCTGCGCAGCGCCATCGACCGTCTGGCGCCGACCAACAGCCGCATCCTGATCCGCGGCGCGTCGGGGGCGGGCAAGGAGCTCGCGGCGCGCATCCTGCACCAGAAGTCGCAGCGCGCGGACGGGCCGTTCATCGTGCTCAACGCGGCGTCGATGGCGCCGGATCGCGTCGAGGAGGAGCTGTTCGGCACCGAGGACCGCTCGGGCGGGCCGCGCAAGGTCGGCGCGCTCGAGGAGGCGCACGGCGGCACGCTCTACATCGACGAGGTCGCCGACATGCCGATCGAGACGCAGGGCAAGGTGCTGCGGGTGCTCGTCGAGCAGAAGTTCCAGCGCCTCGGCGGTGCGCAGAAGGTGTCGGTCGACGTGCGCATCGTGTCCTCGACCAGCCGCGATCTCGAGCGCGAGATGGGCGAGGGGCGCTTCCGCGAAGACCTCTATCACCGCCTCAACGTCGTGCCGCTGCGCGTGCCAGGCCTCGCCGAGCGGCGCGAGGACATCCCCGATCTCATCCAGTACTTCGTGAGCCAGCTCTCGCAGGCCTCGGGACTTGCGCCGCGGCGCATCGGCGAGGATGCGATCGCCGTGCTGCAGGCGCACGACTGGCCGGGCAACGTGCGCGAGCTTCGCAACAACATCGAGCGGCTGATGATCCTCGCCGGCGGCGACCCCGGCGCAGTGATCACGGCCGACATGCTGCCCGAGGAGATCGGCTCGAATGTTCCGCTGCCGGTCAACGGCGGCGCGGAGCACCTGATGAGCCTGCCGCTGCGTGAGGCGCGCGAGATCTTCGAGCGCGAGTATCTCCTGGCCCAGATCAACCGTTTCGGCGGCAACATCTCGCGCACGGCGGAGTTCGTCGGCATGGAGCGCTCGGCGCTGCACCGCAAGCTGCGCGCGCTCGGCGTGTCGTCCGACCAGCGCGTGAGCGAGAAGGTCGGCTGAGGCAAGTCAAATACGTGCGCCTGAACAAAACAAGACTCCCGCCGACGTGGCGATCGCGGATGCTGGCGTGGGTCCCGACCTGCGTCGGGATGACGTTCAGGGGAGGGAGGCGGCATCCACAAAACGAACGTCATCCCGGCGAAGGCCGGGATCTACGCAAGTCTCGGCTTGCTCGACGTCGCATGGCCTATAGCGCGATGGACACAGCATGACGTGCGTCGTGTATGTCAACGGCCGCTATCTGCCGTATGCGCAGGCGGGCGTGCATGTGGAGGATCGCGGCTTCCAGTTCGCGGACGCGATCTACGAGGTGTGCGAGGTGCTGGGCGGTCGGCTCGTCGACGAGACGCGGCACATGGAGCGGCTCGAGCGTTCGCTCGGCGAGCTCAGGATCGCGAGGCCGATGTCGCGGCGCGCGCTCGGCTTCGTCCTGCGCGAGGTCATCCGCCGCAACCGGGTGCAGACGGGCCTCGTCTACCTGCAGGTGACGCGGGGTGCTGCTCCGCGCGACTTCCCGTTCCCCAAAGGCGAGGCGCGGCCGACGGTCGTGTGTCTCGCGCGGCGAGTCGATGCGGCGAAGCGCGAGGCGCGCGCGGCGGCGGGCATCGCCGTCACAACGGCGCCGGACATCCGCTGGGGCCGCTGCGACATCAAGACCGTGATGCTGCTGCCGGCGGTGCTGGCCAAGGAGGCGGCCGCGGCCGAGGGCGCGCAGGAGGCATGGCTGGTCGATTCCCAAGGGTTCGTCACCGAGGGAGCCTCGAGCAACGCCTGGATCATCGACGCGTCGGGGACGCTCGTCACGAGGCCGACCGGAAATGCAATCCTGCCCGGCGTGACACGCAGAACGCTTCTTGACGCGCTGAGTCGGGAACATATCCCGCTCACGGAGCGCCCTTTCACCGTCGACGAAGCAACCCGCGCGCGCGAGGCCTTCATCACGTCCGCCTCCGGCACCGTGATGCCCGTCGTGCGCATCAATGGAGTTGTCATAGGCGACGGCTATCCTGGACGCCTGACGCTGCGTCTGCGCTCAATCTTTCATCAGGTTGCCGAACTTTGCCGCTAACACACGCCGGCATCAATTCTACGTGTTGTCGGCGCGCACGCGGGCGCCTATTGTCTCGCAATCTAGATATGTTAGCTGCTCCTGGGTCGTGGGTGCTCGGCATGCTCATGACAAGGTCGGCATTCACGCAGCGACCAAGATCAAAGTCCGGGAAGAGGCTAATAATAAGAGGCAAATAACATGGCCGCAGATCGCGCTCAGAACCTTCAGGACACCTTTCTCAACCACGTACGCAAGAGCAAAACGCCGCTTACGATTTTCCTCGTCAACGGAGTGAAGCTGCAGGGCATCGTCACCTGGTTCGACAACTTTTGCGTTCTCTTGCGCCGCGACGGTCACTCGCAGCTCGTCTATAAGCATGCGATATCGACCATCATGCCGGGCGCTCCCGTCCATCTCATGGAGGCGGAGGTCGACGGCCAGCAAGGGTGAGTGCGCTCCATCGACCGCAGCACGAAACCGGAGGGCGCTGAGGCTCAATCGAGCTCGCAGCGCGCCTCGTCCACCAGCAAGGGTGGCGCCAACAAGGGCGCCGAGGCGCGCACGCAAGCCGACGCCATGCGCACGCTCGTGCTGGTGCCCGCGCTCGCGCGCGCCTCGTCGCTGCATTCGCCCCAGGATCGCCTGACGGAAGCGCGCGGGCTCGCCGAGGCGATCGACCTCGACGTGATCGACGCGCTGCTGGTGCCGGTGCCGCATCCCAATCCGGCGACGCTGCTCGGCTCGGGGAAGGTCGACGAAATCAAGGCGCGCATCGCCGAGGGCGAGGTGGGGCTGGTCATCGTCGATCACGCCATCACGCCCGGGCAGCAGCGCAACCTCGAGGTGGCGTGGAACGCCAAGGTGCTGGACCGCACCGGGCTCATCCTCGAAATCTTCGGACGGCGCGCGCAGACGCGCGAGGGCCGGCTGCAGGTGGAGCTGGCGCATCTCTCCTATCAGAAGGGGCGCCTCGTGCGCGCGTGGACGCATCTCGAGCGGCAGCGCGGCGGGCGCGGCTTCCTCGGCGGTCCGGGCGAAGCGCAGATCGAGCTCGACCGGCGCATGCTGGACGAGCGCATCGTCGCCATCAAGCGCGAGCTCGAAGGCGTGGCGCGCACGCGCGACCTGCACCGCAAGGGGCGGCGCAAGGTGCCCTATCCGATCGTCGCCATCGTCGGCTACACGAACGCCGGCAAGTCGACGCTGTTCAATCGCGTGGCGGGCGCGGGCGTGCTGGCCATGGACCAGGTGTTCGCGACGCTCGATCCGACCATGCGCGAGGTGCGGCTGCCGTCCGGACGGCGCATCATCCTCTCGGACACGGTGGGCTTCATCTCCGACCTGCCGACACAACTCGTGGCCGCCTTCCGCGCCACGCTTGAGGAGGTCATCGAGGCGGACCTTATCCTGCACGTGCGCGACATCGCGCATGCGGAGACGGAGGCGCAAGCACGCGATGTGGAAGGTGTGCTCGGCGATCTCGGCATCGATACGGTGGCGGGCGCGGGCGGTCATATCCTCGAGGTGTGGAACAAGGTCGATCTCCTGTCGCCGGTGACACGCGAGGAGGCGGAGGCCGCGGCGCGCTTCCGTGAGCCGCCGCCGGTGCTCACGTCGGCGGCGACTGGCGATGGCGTGGCGCGGCTGCTCGATGCGATCGACGGGCGGCTCGGCGCGGCCGACGAGATCCTGACGTTGACCCTGCCCGCCAGCGATGGGCGGCTGCTGGCCTGGATGCACGACAACGCCGACGTTCTTTCGCAGGTGTCGGCCGATGACGGGACCATCGTCACGCGCGTCAGGATCGCATCCGAGAAAAAGGCGCGCCTCATGCGCCAGCTCAAGGATGCGGGGTTGGTGCTTCCGTAGCGCCGCGAGCGGCGCCCCGCTTCCGTCATTCCCGCCAAGCGGAGCGCGGCGACGCGCAGAGCGGGAAACCAGCGCAAGACTCCTATCGCTAATTTTCTTGCGCCTACGGCACATCTTACGCCGGGTTCCGGGCCTTGCTCGCGTGCGCTCGCTTCGCCGGGAATGACGGAAGGTCTATGCTGTGTTTGGTCAGGACCAGGATGATCAGGCAGGAGGACAGCATGGCGATCCCGAAGACCCAGTGCTGCGTGGCCGGCGGCGGGCCGGCGGGGCTGATGCTCGGCTATCTGCTGGCGCGGGCCGGCGTCGACGTCATCGTGCTCGAGAAGCACGCCGATTTCCTGCGCGATTTCCGCGGCGACACGGTGCACCCGTCGACACTCGAGATCATGGTCGAGCTCGGGCTCATCGACCGCTTCCTCAAGCTGCCGCATCAGAAGGTGCACAAGCTCGGCGGCATGGTCGGCGTGACGCCGGTGGCGATCGCCGACTTCACGCATCTGCCGGTGCGCGAGCGCTATATCGCCATGATGCCACAGTGGGACTTCCTGAACTTCATAGCGTCAGAGGCATCGAAGTATCCGACCTTCAAGCTCCTGATGAGCACGGAGGCGACCGACCTCATCACGGAAGGCGCGACGGTGGCCGGTGTCACGGCGAAGTCACCCGATGGACCGAAGACGATCCATGCCGATCTCGTCGTCGCGGCGGACGGGCGCAACTCGGTGCTGCGCGAACGCGCGGGGCTCGCCATCGAGGATCTCGGCGCGCCGATGGATGCGCTGTGGTTCCGGCTGCCCGTGAAGCCTGGCGATTTGGCCGAGACCATGGGGCGCTTCGGGGCGGGCTACATCCTGGCCATGCTGTTCCGCGGCGACTACTGGCAGTGCGCCTATGTCATTCCCAAAGGCTCGCTCGACGGGCTCAAGGCGCGTGGGCTCGATGGGTTCCGCGACGCGGTCGCGGCGGCATCGCCGTTCGAACGCGAGCGCACGGCGGCGATCGCATCGTGGGATGACGCGAAGCTGCTGACCGTGCGCGTGGACCGGCTGAAGACGTGGTACCGGCCGGGCTTTCTCTGCATCGGGGATGCGGCGCACGCCATGAGCCCGATCGGCGGCGTGGGCGTGAACCTCGCCGTGCAGGACGCGGTCGCGGCGGCGAACATCCTGGCCATGCCGCTCAAGGCGGGGACCGTGGACGTCGGCGATCTCAAGGCCGTGCAGACGCGGCGCATGTTTCCGACGCGCGTCACGCAGGCGATCCAGGTGGCGGCGCAGAACAACATCATCGGGCCGACGCTCGGACTCAGGGAGCAGCCGAAGCCGCCGCTGGCGCTGAGGCTCATGCAGCGGTTTCCCATCCTGCAGCGCATCCCAGCGCGCGTGCTCGGCCTCGGCGTGCGGCGCGAGCACGTGGCGGAGTTCGTTCGGGATGGGAAGGGGTGAGGGGCACTTATTTCCGTTCGTTCGCCTTCGCCTCGTCCCAGAGGGCGTCCATCTCGGCGAGGGTGGAGTCCGAGGGTGTGCGGCTCTCCTCGGCGAGGCGCTGCTCGATGTGGGCAAAGCGGCGCATGAACTTCTGATTGGCGCCGCGCAAGGCGGCTTCGGGGTCGATCTTCAGGTGGCGGGCGACGTTGGCCATGACGAAGAGGAGATCGCCGAGCTCCTCCTCGATCTTGTGGGTGGGCTCAGCACTCCGGTCGGGTGTTGCGCCGCGCGGATCGGCCGGCAGCGCGACATGCTCGAGCTCGGACAGCTCCTCGCGCATCTTGTCGAAGACGGGTGCAAGCGACGGCCAGTCGAAGCCCACCCTGGCGGCTTTGTCCTGCAACTTGACGGCGCGGGTGAGGGCCGGCAGCGCAAGCGAGACGTCGGCGAGAATTCCCTCTCCCCGTCTGCCGACGGGGAGAGGGCTAGGGTGGGGGGCATGCGTTTGCGCGTCGCCAGAATCCTGCCCCTCACCCCAACCCACTCCCCAAGAAGCATGGGGAGAGGGGGACTTCGCGTGCGCCGCAGCCATGGCGGCGCGTTCCTCGGCT
>JBFXEP010000196.1:0-6138 GCA_050179995.1 Hyphomicrobium sp. | reverse complement strand
TTGCCCGAAGCGAAGGCATCGGGCTTCGCGATTTTCCTGGACCTTGGCTTGACTTGGCTCATCAATGCTCCATCGAATAATGAGTTCACAGCCTAGCACTCGCATTTCAACTCTCGGTCAAAGCAGGCTCCCGCAACCAACGCAATCGAAGGACGCCGACACCAAGCGTTCGCACATACCGCAGCCACCGGTTGCGCTTCGCGTCTGATCCGAGCTGCGCGAGCTCGCGTGCTCGCCCGCAAGTGACGCCGCCGCCGCTCGACCGTCCCTCACCCGCCCCGCGCCCCACCTCCCGACGCACCGCGTTCCACCGAACACCGACTGTCAGCGAACTGGCACGGAAGTTGCGGCCCTGAGTACGGGGCTTGCGGAGACATTTGCTCAAAAAACCCAATAAGCCGCGCGGTTTGCGGTAGCGTCGCGGTGTCCGGCCGACGGCGGCTTCCCCAAAATTCGAGCAGGCGCAGCGCAAATTTTGGGCGCTCGGGAGGCGTCGCGATGAGAATGGCGTTCTGGAAGAAGCAAAAAGCCGAGGGCGAGCCACAGTACATGTACACCACCAATCCCGAGGCCACGGCCGCCGAGCCGGCACCAGCACCGCAACCCGCCGCACCTGAGATCGCCACGCCCGGGATCGCCGCCCCAGCATCCGAAATCGAGGTCGAAGCCCCCGCCGTCGTCCCCCCGGCTAATCCCGACGCTCACGTCGACGGCATGCTGGCCGAGATCTACGCGCGCAGCCTTCCCTTCCACGAGGGGGCCCTCGCCGACTACATTCCCGAGCTCGCCAAGGTCGCGCCGGGCTCCTTCGGGATTGCCGTCGCCACGACCAAGGGCAAGGTCCACAAGATCGGTGACGCCGACATCGAGTTCACGATCCAATCGACGTCCAAGGCGCTCACCTATTGCATGGCGCTCGAGGTCTGCGGCCGCAACGCGGTTCTCGCCAACGTCGGCGTCGAGCCGAGCGGCGATCCCTTCAACGCCATCGAGTTCAGCCCCGTCACGCGCCGGCCCTACAATCCCATGGTCAACGCTGGCGCCATCACCGTATCGGGCATGCTCCGCGACACGCTCGGCGCCGAGACCGCATTCGACAAGATGCTCGAACGGTTTTCGCTGGCCGCCGGCCGTCCCCTCAAGCTCAACGAGGAGGTCTATCGCTCGGAATCCGTCACCGGCCACAGGAACCGCGCCATCGGCCACCTCCTGCTCAGCGCCGGCGCCTTGAAGGAGCCAGTGGAACCGGCGCTCGATCTCTACTTCCGGCAATGCTCGATCATGGTGACGGCCGCCGACCTCGCCGTCATGGGCGCGACGATCGCCAACCTCGGCGTCAACCCGGTCACCGGCCAGCAGGTCTTCGACATCGACTGCGTGCGCGACACGCAATCGGTCATGCTCTCCTGCGGCATGTACGATTTCTCCGGCGGCTGGATCTACGAGGTCGGAATTCCCGCCAAGAGCGGCGTCGGCGGCGGCATCCTCGGCGTCGTCAATCGCCAGCTCGGCGTCGGTACCTACTCGCCGCGTCTCGACCGCAACGGCAATTCCGTGCGCGGCATCGAGAGCTTCAAGATGATGTCGGACGTGCTCGGCCTGCACGCCTTCGACTTGACCAATACCGGCTCTGCCTTCGTCAGCTCCTTCTTCGAGCAGCGGCAGACGTAGAGACCGGATCCGAGAGCCGAACGGCCACACTAAACAAGGGGGGAACGAATGCGATTGGAACAAGCGGAGCTGCCCGGCGACATCCTGCTCGTGCGGCTCAAGGGCGCGCTCGACATTGCCGGCGCCAGCGAGATCGAGGCGCCGCTGGCCGGCATCGCCGAAAAGTACGGCAAGGTCATTGTCAGCTTTACCGACGTCACGTTCCTCGCCTCGATCGGCATCCGCCTTCTCGTCAAGGCCGCGCGCGCCATCGCCAAGAAGAACGGCCGCCTCGTCGTGTTCAATCCATCGGAGGACGCACGCAAGGTTCTGCGATCCACGGGCATCGATTCGATCATTGCTGTGGTCGCCGACGAGAAAGCCGCGGTCGCAGAGTTCGGGTGATGAGCCTCAAGAAGTCGATCGGCCTGCTTCCTACCGCCTCGGATGTGACCCGCTTCAACGCCTGGTTCGACCTCGAGTGCGCCGCAAGCGGCGTCGAAAGGAGATTGGCCGCCAACCTGAAACTCTGCATCAACGAGGTGCTGGCCAACCTCATAAGCTACGGCTTCAGCGACACACCCGCTCCGATGACCGCCGTCGAGATCGACCTCCGCCCCGGCCGCGCCAGCGCCAAGGTCATCGACAACGGCCTGTACTTCGATCTCCGCGACTGGCCTCCGGTCTCCAAGGACCGCGACCTGCTGACGGGTCCGCCCGGCGGATTCGGCATCGCGCTCATCAAGGAGCGTGCGACCGCCATGTCCTACCAGCGCATCGGCGACCTCAACGAGTTCGAGATCGTGTGCGAGGGCTGAAGCGTCTGCATTTTCGCTAGAAGCGCTCCGTTTTTTCTTTACGTCATGGCCGCCTCAAGGACGGCCATGGAGTGAAACAGGAAACGCCCTAGCCATTGAACCGCATGGCGACGCAGGTGATGTCGTCGGACTGCTCGGTGCCCTCCGAGAAGCGCGCCACCTCGTCGGTGAGCGACTGCACGAGATCGCGCGCATCGCCGTACACCCGGCGCGTCACCGCCGTCGTCACGCGATCCGGCGTGAACACGCGCCCGTCGATGTTGAAGGCTTCGGTAATGCCGTCCGTCAGCAGGAGCATCATGTCGCCCGCCGCGAGCTGACGCGTCGCCGTCGGAAACTCCGCGTCCTCGAACAACCCGATCGCCGGCCCCATGTAGCCGAGCCGCTCGCAGGTCTTGGCGCCGTTGATCAGCAGCGCATCGTCATGACCCGCGCTGGAAAACGAGAGACATCCCGTCTCGAGATCGAGGATGGCATAGATCAGCGTGACGAACATGCCCTCCGAGTTTTCGCGCGCCAGGATCGCGTTGACCTTCGACAGCGTGTCACCCGGCGCCGCGTTCTCGAAGGCGATGGTTCGCAATACCGTCCGCGACACGCTCATGAAGAGCGCCGCCGGAACGCCCTTGCCCGAGACATCGCCCACCGCCAGACCGAGCTTCGTGTCGGTGATGAGGAAGTAATCGTAGAAATCCCCGCCGACGGATTTGGCGGGTTTCATGACCGCGAACACGTCGAATTTGTCCTGCAGCGGTCCCGTCGGAAGCTCCTTCGGCAGGAAGGTGCGCTGGATCTGCGCCGCCGATTCCATCTCGCGCGCAATGCGCAGCAAGGCGTCGCGGCCGCGGTTCCGCTCGTTCTCCGCCTCGTAGTAGAGGTAGCCGGTCCCGAAGATGTAGGCGGCCGTGCTCGTCATGACCGGGAACACCGCGTCGACGAGCACGCCCTGCGAGAAGGCCCAATAGCTGCCGAGCGTGAACGCGCACACGCTGGCGAATCCCGCGACCGCCGAGACACGCGCTCCGAAGCGATAGACCATGGCTCCGAGCAGCAGCGCCGAGCCGAACGTCAGGGCGATCTCCATGCCCTTTGCAAAATCGGGCCGGACCAGGAGCCGCTTCGCGATCAGCTGCTCGAGCGCCTGGGCGTGGATCTCGACGCCCGAGATCACCGGATCGAGAGGCGTCGCCCTGAGATCGAGAAGGCCGGGCGCGCTTGTGCCGACGATGGCGATACGCCCCGCGAGCTCCTCGGCCGCGATCGTCCCATTGAGCACGTCGGCCGCCGCCACCGTGCGCTTGGCATCGCGCCGCGAGAATGACAGCCACAGCTGCCCGTCGCTGTCGGTCGGAATGCGGGTGTCGCCGACGCTGACCGTCGTGATGGTGCGGTTGCCGGCAAAACCCCCGTCACCGGCAGAGCGCACGCCGATCGTCTTCGATCCGCTGTAGACGCGCAGCGCCTCGATGGCGAGCGACGGATAGAGCCCGTCGCCGATGGCGACGACGGCCGGAATGCGCCGCAGGATCTGGTCGTGATCCGGGAGCCAGTTCATGGCGCCGAGCCCCGTCGCCGCCGCTTCGAACGCGGGCCAGTTGGCCGATGCACCGGCGAACCCCGGGACCAGAGTGGCGACGCCCTCACCGATGGTCGCGAATGACGCCTTGGCCTCGGGAACCCTTTCGCTCGCCCGCGACGTCCCGATGAAACCGAGGACGGTTCGATGCCGCGCGAGTGCCTCGGCGAAGATGCCGTCGCCGGAGCTCTCCGACTTGAGCTTGTCCATCAGCGGCTTGAGTTCGGCCGCGTTGCGAACGGCCTCGGGAAGCTGGTCCAGCGGCCCGCCCGCAGCGTCCGGAAAGACGACGTCGAACACCACCACGCGCACGCCGGAGGCGAACAGCTTGTCGACCAGATCGGCAAGCAAATCCCGTCGCCACGGCCAGCTCCCGAAGTGGGTGAGCGACCGCTCGTCGATATCGATGATGCGAACCGGATAGGTAGGGTCAGGCTCGCGCGGAGCCGACTGCTGCAAGAGATCGAAGCCGAGCAGGCGCAGGCGCACCATGAAGCCGGGATCGAGCGCGCGCAGACCAACGCATGCTGAAATAACGCTCAGAATGATTAGCCAATAGGCACTTTTGATACTGAGCCAACGGTCGCCGGCGCGTCGCTTGAACAGCATCTCTCTCTGACATCGCCCGTAGCCCACTCTGTAACTTATGCTACAGTCTGTTTACGGAGCGGGAAACCGAAACCTTCAGGTCCATCTTCATGCGGAACATCGTCCTGCGTTGGTCGCTTGGCGGCAGCGTGCGTCTCGTCGTGCTGTCAGCAAGCCTCTCGAGCGCGGCGGGTCTGGCCCTGGCGGAGCCCGCAAAGGACGAGATCGGAACGGCCGTCGTCATCAAGCGCGAGGTGGTCGCGACGCTCGGCGCCGACAAGCGCGACCTGCAGGAAGGCTGGCGCGTGCATCGCGACGAGCTGCTCGAGACCGGCGCCGAGGCCCAGGCGGAGCTCAAGCTCGACGATCAGACCAAGCTCGCGCTCGGCCCCAATGCCGGCCTGAAGCTCGACGAGTTCGTGATCGGCAAGTCCGACGGCGTGACGACGATCGGCGTCAACTTCCTCAAGGGCACGTTCCGCTTCATCACCGGCTCCGAGAAGAAAGAGGCCTATCGCATCGAGACTCCGTCGGCGACCATTGGCGTGCGCGGAACGGTTTTCGACGTCTACGTGGACGGCAGCGGCGATACGCTCGTGCTCCTGCACGAAGGCGAGGTCAACATCTGCAATCGGCAGAAGACCTGCAAGAAGCACAACTCGGTCGGGCGCGTGATCCATGCCACCGTGGCGGGCGTCATCTCGGCGCCGCTCAAGTTCACGAGCAACCTGATCCCCGGTCTCGCGAGCGCGGGCGCGGCGTTCCCGTTCGTCGGCAAGAAGCTCATTGTCGATCCCTTGAAGCGGACCATCAGCGCCGAGCCGGTGAAGAAGGTCGGCCGCGTCGTGACGAAGAGCGTGCGGCGGGTGGGCAAGACCATCCGCAAGGTCCTGCCATTCTAGTGTCTCGCCTCTCCCCGTCCATGCGGAGCATGGCTTCGCCATGACGGGAGAGGCCGGAAGCAATCGAAGATTGCTTCCGGGTGAGGGGGCACGGCACCGCTTCCACGCACGGACGCGCGCTGGAAAATTTTTCCCGGTGGCCGGGCGACTTGCGCCGGAATTTACCAAGCCGTCCCCTCCCGCCACATCCCGACCATCAAGTGTTGCTTGGCTCCCCACCGCGTATGCGCCTTGCGGGGGGTGGATGCGAGGCAATGGGCTGTGCTCGATCGGGGGCGGCGTTGCGACCGGCAATCCTCAAACTTCCGCCTTGGACGGTTGCACTGACGCTCGTCGCCATCGGCTCCGGGCTCGGCTTGCATCTGACCGGCACGCTCTCGGCGCCCGATCGCTTCGCCAGCCTCGAAAGCCCGGGCGAAAACGCAACCGCACGCGGGCACGAGCCAACACCTCCGTCCCCGACGCTTCTCGCGGCCCGCGCGTCGCTGGCGGAGCTTGCCCGCCGCACCGACATCAGCCCCGCCTACGCGGAGGACCTGGCGGCCATGACCGCCTTCTATGCGGCCGACGGCGCACCACTTCTCTGGACGACCGAAACGGAATT
>JBFXEP010000195.1:2864-6139 GCA_050179995.1 Hyphomicrobium sp. | reverse complement strand
CCGATGACGAAGTCGCCACCCATGACGAAGTTGGCGAAGCCGGCGATCACATGGCCGGCCGCCGTGTGGCCCTCGGCGCCGTTGGAAAGGATCAGGCGTGTCGTCGCCACGTTGAGCGAGAGGCGCAGCATGGTGACGATGAGCAGCACGGTCGGAAACGCCGAGAACTCGAGCGGCCGGTGGATCCAGAGCGAGACCATGAGGATCAGCACCGCGAACGCGATCGAGAACGCGAGCCCGATATCGATCATGATCGCCGGCAACGGCAGGAACAGCACCGTCAGGATGGTGACGATGCCGATCGCAAATCCGATGTCGCGCGTGTAGCTGAGATCGCCTGTGCGCTGAATGGCGACGCCGGTGGACATGCACCCCCCTGGGACCCGATACCCCAGGCTCACTCTCCGCCATCAACCTTGCGCGAGGGTCGCGCCCTCCCCGCCCCGACAAGGAAAAACGGAGCTGAACCATACCCTTAGGGGGCTACGCTGAGGAATTGCAAAGCCCCACAACCTGCGCAGCGCCGTGCCGCACCGGAAGCGCTTGTAGATCGCTTCCGGCTGAGTCGGGAGGCCGTTTCGGCCTCGGTCCAAAGGAGAGTGCGATCAGAACCCGTTCGGGATCCGCGCGTAGGTCTGCTCGGCGAAGGAGAAGATCACCGCCCCGACGAACGGTGCCGTGACCGCGGTCACGACCAGGATGGCGATGATCTTGGGCACGAACGTGAGCGTCATCTCCTGGATCTGCGTCAGCGCCTGCAGAAGCGCGATCACGATGCCGACCAGCATGGCGGCGATGACGCCGGGCGAGGAGGCGATCACCACCGTCCAGATCGCGGCCTGTCCGATGTCGAGTGCGTCGGCGGGGTTCATGCGGCGGGTGCCTCTTCTTCCGGCGGCGTCTCCGAGATCTTCACGCCCGCATCGAGCAGAAGCTCTTTGCCGTCCTCGAGCGCCACCACCGTTCCGTTGGAGTAGATGTGCACCTCTTTTACCTTGCCGGTGATCTTCCCGTCCATCGAGGTCACGTACTTGCCGATGAGGTCGTCCACCTGGCCGAGCGCCTGCGAGACCAGGAGCGAATCGAGCTTCTGGTTGGTCTTGACCGCCTGCTCGACGCCGGAGAACGAGGCGAGCTGCGACACGAACTGCGTCGAGTCCATCGGCTTGGTCGGATCCTGATATTGCATCTGCGCCGTGAGCAGCATCAGGAACGCGTCGTAGTCGAGCGTCTGCGTCTGCTTGGTCGCGGTCTGCTGCGTGTTGGACTGTGTCCCCACCGCGCTCGGTGCATCGACGGTCATGATCCTGCCCCCACCACCTTGAGTTCCGATGTGCGCGCGCCGCCGAAGATCGAGTCCTCGATCGGGATCAGCGTGCGCACAGTCTTGAGTGCTTCGAACGGCTTTGCCGCGGCGACCTGGCCGCGGATCATCTCGAGCCCCGCCAGCACGGCATTGTTCTCAAATGCCTGTGACAGGAGATACATCGTGTCGTCGAAGACGGGGCGCGCCCGCTCGAGGCCGTCCCGCTCCATGACCATGGTCTGCAGGATGTAGTAGAGCTGCCTGAGTGGCGTCACCGTCTGCTGCGCCTGCATGATCTCGTGCTCGACCAGGTAGGGCACGTCGTTCAGGATCTCGAACGAGATGCGCCGGTCCGCCTTGAGTACCGCCCCGTTGATGAAGATGCGCTCGCCCGCCCTGAGGCTGACGCGTGTCGTGGTGCTCATTTCAGTCCCTCGGAGATTGTTCGCGACACATCGATCAACGCGGTGAAATTCTGCGACCGGCCCTGGCGAATTTCCTCGGTCTCGCGCATCACCCAGAGACCAACCGACACCAGGTCGGCCCTGAGCTTCGGCGGCAGGCCGTTCTCGGGCTTGGCCAGATCCTCGATGAAAATGCCCCACAGCCGGCGCACGAAGAAGATCGCCTCGACGGCCTCGCGCGACTGCGGCCCCTTGCTGTGCGCCGCCTGCAAAAGCTCGATCGAGCGCTCGAGCGCAGAATGCTCCTGCGCGCGCGCCTCCCTCGGCGATTCGTCGAGAACCTCGCTGTAGTAGAACTTGTACATTCGGCTCCCCGGTAACGACGCCCCACGCGTCGATTAGATGTGATCCAGCAAGGTCAGGTTCTGCAGACGCGCGGTCAGCGCGTAGGCGGTTTCGATCTGTGTGAGAAGCGCGTTGACGCGCGCCGTAGCCTCGTAGCCGTCCACGCGCTCGAGCTCGCCGATATGGTCGGTCAAGAGCGACATCTGCACGTCCGCGCGATCGTCCGCCGCCTTGATGCGCTCCTGCGCCGTGCCGAGCCCGGCCCTGAGATCGGTGAGGTCCGCCGTCACCTGGCCGACCACCTTGATCGCCTTGTCGATCACGGCGAGATAGGCATCCGGACTGAGGTTTTCGATGTCGAGGTCGGCAATCATCGTGTAGGCCGAGGCGATGGCCCGGAACGGCGCCGCGTTGGCGTTGGTCGAGGTCTCGATGCGCTCGTTCGTGGAAATGCGGCTCGTGATGTTCTGGTCCGAGGCCGACGACCACGAGGTGGACCAGTTGGCGGCGTTGAAGAGATCGGAGAACGCCCCGTCCAGGAACGTCTCCATGTCCGCTCCCGTGATGTTGGCGACGCCGGGCTCCCCCTGTGACACGCCGAATGCGGTCGAGAAGGCATCCGCGACCGCCGTTTCCGCGGCCGACGGCGGATCGCCGAAATACGCGGTGACCGGCTTCACGTCGGTATTGACGCCCGCGAAGATGTGCGTGCCGTTGACCGTCGTGTTCATCGCCGCTTCGAACGAGGTGAGCTTGTTCTTGGCGTCCGTGATGGCGACGCCGGCGCTCGAGGGCGCCGCACGGGCCGCCATCAGCGTCGTGAGGAAGGATTGCGCCGCATCCGCCACGCCATCGAGCGTCGTCTGCGTCAGCTCGAGCCGCGACGCGGCCACGATGTTCGTGTCCTTGAACGTCTGCAGCCGCGCGTGATCCTGCCTGAGCGAGACCGTGCGCTGCGTGAGATAGCCGAGCGTCAGCGTCACGTCGGCATGCCGCCCGGTCGACGATTCCTTCTGTGCCTCAACGAGCTTCGCCTGCAGGCTGACGCGCGTCTCCTTCGTGGCGTTGATGATCGAGAGCGTCGAGACGTTCGTTGTTTTCATGACGTCTTACCGAATGGCCCCGAGCAGCGCGTTGTACATGGTGTCGACGACGGAGATGAGCTTCGACGAGGTCGAGAACGAGCGCTCGATGTCGAGCATCAGCGACAGCTCCTCGTC
>JBFXEP010000195.1:0-2764 GCA_050179995.1 Hyphomicrobium sp. | reverse complement strand
CCTGTCGAACAGCGTCACGCCGCCGTCCGTGTAGATGACCATGTCGCCGTTGCCGCGCGTCACCGTGCGAACGCCCATCTCGTTCGAGATGTTGGCCAGGATCTCGTCACGCTGGTCCATGTAGTCGGTGACGTCCCGGTTCATGGCCTTGCCCTTCACGATCTCCTCGTTCACGGTCTGGAACTGACCGAGCAGCGAGTTGACGCGATCGATGGAGGACTGGATGCCGGTATCGGACTCGTTGCGCACCGACTGTACGGTCGTGGCCGCCCCGTTGAGGAACGTGGCGAGGTCACGCGCCGCGCGCACTGCGGCTTCGCCCGCGAGCTGGTTGTGCGGCTGCGCCGAGTAGCTCTGCAAGGCATCGGTGAGCTTGGTGATCATCGCCGCCGGCGAGGCGTCGAGCTCGGTATCGTTGATCGTGCTGTTGAGCTGCTCGAGCGCGTCGAGCGAGGCCGAATAGGTGGCGGTCTGCGAGCCGGTGGTGAGAATCTTGCGGAAGAGAACCGGATCCTCGGCGCGCGTCACCGACGAGAGCCGCACGCCCGAGCCCGGCAGCGTGACCGTCTCGACCGATTTGCGCGAATAGAACGCCTTGTCGGCGTTGGCGATGTTGCGCGAGACGAGGCTCGTGCGTTCGCCGGAGACGAAGAGGGACGAGTTCGCGGTTGATAAAGTTGCCGATAGGCTCATCGCGCGTCATCCCCCCGGACAACCCCGAGCGCGTTACCGCTTGAGGTTGACGAGGACCTCCATCAGCTCGCCGCCGGTCTGGAACACCTTGGAATTGGCCGTGAACGCGAACTGGGATTCGATCATGGTCGTAAGCTCGGTCGCCGTATCGACGGTCGACTTCTCGAGCTGCGAGGAGCGCAGCTCGCCGAACTGCGCCTCGCCCGGGAATCCGAGCTGCAGGTTGCCGGAATCCGCGCTGATCGAGTAGACGTTGCCGGCCTGCGGCGTCAGGTTGTCGGGGCTCGGCACGGTCGCCAGCGGAATCTTGAAAATGCCGACACGCGCACCGTTGCCGAACACGGCATACAGCGTGCCGTCCTTGTTGAACTCGATACTCTCGACCGCGCTCGGCTTGTTGCCGTCCACGGTCGGCGCCAGCACCTGGAAGGGATTGGCGAGCTCGCTCGACTGCGAAACGTCGAGCGTCAGCGTCTGCCCGTTGGGAACGGCGATCGCGATCTCGGTGTCGCTCGGCAGCGCCGTGTCGAGCCTGCCGGTCGCGGGATCGAACGTCAGAGTCGCCGTGCCGACGGCCGGGTTGGCATAGGGAAACGGCGCCGTGGCGGCAGCGGCGTCGGCATTGTTGTACACGACCATCTGCCAGACGTTGTCGGCCGTCTTGGTATAGTAGACGTCGAGGCGCACCTCGCGGCCAACGTTGTCGACGGCGGTGATCGACGTCTTTGCGGTGTATGCGGAAGCCGCATCGTTGTCGCCGGCGGTGAAGCCGGTCTCGGCGACCGCGCTAACGGGCAGGTTCGCATGGAACGTACCGGTCCGCGACGGCGTCGCTTCGAGCGCCAGCGTGCCGACGTTCACCTGCTCGAGGCCCGTCGTGCCGTTGGACGAGGCGGCGACCGTCCCGTTGACGATCGGATAGCCCATCAGCTTGAAGCCGGCGGCGTTGACCATATAGCCTTCGTCGTCCTTCACGAAGGAGCCCGCGCGCGTGAGGTACGTCGCATCGCTCCCGTCGCCGACCAGGAAGAACCCGTTGCCGGCGACTGCGAGGTCCGTGCCCGAGGTCGTGTAGTCGAAGCCGCCCTGCTGCGAGATGCCGTAGCGAACGGTCACATCGACGCTTCCGGGAACGTAGGCTCCGGAGCCGGTCTCGAGCACGACCGTCGAGAATTCCGTGAAAGAGCGCTTGTAGCCGTGTGTGCTGGCATTGGCGATGTTGTCGGAAACCGTTCCAAGCCGCGACGATTGCGCGGCCATGCCGGACGCGCTCGTCCGCATCATGCCGGAAATGCTCATGCCACAGGATCCTTTGCGAAATGCTCTGACCGATCGAGTAGAGCATCCCCATCTTGTGTGAAGCTGGACTGAGCACAACTTTGGCCGGTCTTCTCGGCCATCGCGTCGACCACCAGCCGGTAGCCGAGATAGCGCTTCGAATCGATCGGATCGTAGCCGAGGCGGTGACGCAGCCGCTTCCTGAGCTTGCTGATGTGGCTCTCGACGACGTTCTCGTCGATGTCCTCGCTGAAGAGGCCGTAGACCGAGTTGAAGATCTGCGTCTTGTTGATGCGGCAACCGCGGTTGCTGACGAGATATTCGAGGATGCGTCGCTCGCGCCGCGGCAGCTGCAGCACCTCGCCCTTGACCTCGGGATCGCGCCCGTCGAAGAAGACGCGCATCTCGCCGACGTCGGTGTAGTCGGGCGCGCCGGTCGCGCGCCGCCGGATGGCTTTCACCCGGGCGATGATCTCGCGTACATGGATGGGTTTTCTGACCACGTCGTCGACGCCGGCCGCGAACAGATCGAGCGTTTCCTCGAGCGACCGGTTCTCGTTCATGGCGATGACGGCAGCCGTCCCCGAGCGCCTGCGGATGATCTTGGCAAGGACGGCCCGGTTTCCGCAGTCGCCGAGCAGGAAGGCCTCGACGGAGCGCATGTCCGCTTCCGAGACGGCGCTGACCCAGCTCTCGAACTCTCCCGGCGCGAGCCCGCACGCCGAGATTCCCTCTCTATCGAACCAGGACGAATATCCCTCGGTTACGGTCGCCCGCTCGTCCACGACCACGA
>JBFXEP010000194.1:0-6153 GCA_050179995.1 Hyphomicrobium sp. | reverse complement strand
TCACGGTCGCCGCGGCGGTCTTCTTCTCGCTGCTCGTCGCGCGCTTGATCACGCCGCTGCTCGCCGCCTACTTCAAGCGTGCCCACGACCACGTGGCCGAGGAGGGCCGCCTGATGCGGGCCTATACGCGCCTCGTCGGCTGGTCCGTGCGTCACCACGTCGCCACCGTCGGCCTCGGCCTCCTGATTTTCATGGGCTCCATCGGCAGCTTCTACCTCCTGCCGTCCGGGTTCATCCCGCAGGAGGACTCGGGGCGCATGCTGCTCGGCGTCGAGCTTCCGCCGGGTACGCGCCTTGCCGATACGGAGAAGGCGACCGACGAGATCGCGCATCGGATCAAGGCGCGTCCCGACGTCGAGACCGTGTTCGTCCTCGGTGGCACGCTGCTCGGCGGCGGCGAGGAGGTGCGCAAGGCGACCATGATCGTCACCTTGAAGCCGCGCGACGAGCGCGCGCTCCCGCAGAGCCGCATTCGCGGCGAGATCGGCCGCAACCTCTCCGACATCCCGGACATCCGCTACTTCTTCCTGCAGGACGATGGCCAGCGCGAGCTGCAGCTCGTCGTCACCGGCCGCGACGGCGAGGCCGTGACCAAGGTCGCCGCCGAGCTGACGAGCCAGGCCAAGCGCATTCCCGCGCTCGAGAACGTCGTCTCGACCGCCGAGCTCGACCGGCCGGAGCTGCGCGTCTATCCGCGCTCAGAGGTGGCGGCCGAGCTCGGCATCACCACCGAGGCCATATCCGAGGCCGTGCGCATCGCCACCATCGGCGACATCGGCGCCAATCTCGCCAAGTTCGACGTCGGCGACCGCCAGGTGCCGATCCGCGTGCAGCTAAAAACCAGCGCCCGCGAGAGCCGCCAGCTCCTGGAGGAGCTGAAGGTGACGTCCACGTCGGGCGACGCCGTGCCGCTCTCCACCGTCGCCACCTTCGCCTACGGCCAGGGTCCGACCTCCATCGACCGCTACGACCGCACGCGCCGCATCGTGCTCGGCGCCGACCTCGTCACCGGCACGCCGTTGGGAGATGCCGTCGCCGCGGTCATGGCCCTTCCAGCCGCGCAGAAGCTGCCGCCCGGTGTCGAGATCAAGCAGTTCGGCGCCGCCGAGATCATGGGCGAGGTGTTCGAGAGCTTCGAGAAGGCCATGGGCGCCGGCCTGATGATGGTCTACGCCGTGCTCGTGCTCCTGTTCGCGAGCTTCCTGCAGCCCGTCACCATCCTCTTCTCGCTGCCGCTCTCCATCGGCGGCGCCATCACGGCGCTGGCCATGACCGGCAACGCCATCAGCCTGCCGGTCGTCATCGGCGTTCTCATGCTGATGGGTATCGTCACCAAGAACGCCATCATGCTGGTTGACTTCGCGGTCGAGGAGATCAAGCGCGGCGTGCCGCGCGCCGAGGCCATCGTCGATGCCGGCCGCAAGCGCGCCCGCCCCATCATCATGACCACCATCGCCATGGTGGGCGGCATGCTGCCGTCGGCGCTCGCGCTCGAATCGGGCGGCGAGTTCCGCGCGCCCATGGCCATTGCCGTCATCGGTGGCCTGATCTCGTCGACGGTGCTGAGCCTCGTCTTCGTGCCGGCGGTGTTCATGCTCCTGGACGACGTCTCGGCCGCCGTCTGGAAGCGCTTCAGCCCGCACCTCGGCAAGCCTGACGAGCCGACGGAGGAAGCCCCGCGCCTGCTCCCCCGGCCCGGCACACACGCCCCGGCCGAGTGAAGCGACGGCGTAAGCCGAGCGCCGAGCCGGAACCCAGCACAAGACTTCTACCGCAATAGATTTTTTGCGTCTTCGACGACTCTTCCGCTGGGGTTCTCGCTTCCCGGCTCAAGGCCGGGGTCGCTTCGACCGGAATGACGCACGTCACACCGACTTCGCGGCCCACTCGGCCGCGCGCGTGCCGGAGAGCGCCGCGATCGAGGTGACGCCGCGCTCCGCGCACGCCTTCGCGAGATGCGCGTTGATGCGGCCGATGAGACTTGGCCCCTCGTAGATGAGCCCCGTATAGAGCTGCAGCAGGCTGGCGCCGGCCTCGATCTTGGCCAGCGCCGTCTCCGGGCTGTCGATGCCGCCGATGCCGATCAGCGGCACGCGCCCCTGCGTCGCCTGATGCACGCGCGCCAGCATCACCGTCGAGCGGTGGAACAAGGGCCGCCCCGAAAGCCCGCCCTCCTCGCGCGCAGCCGCGTCGGCGAGACCTGGGCGATCCAGCGTGGTGTTGGACATCGCGATGCCGTCGATGCCGTGGCGCACGAGCGCAGCCACCGTCTCCTGCAGCGCCTCCTCCCCGAGATCTGGCGCCAGCTTGACCACGATCGGCCGCCGCGCGCCGCCTGCGGCCGCCGTCTCCGCCCGCGCCGCCATCACCCGCGTGAGCAGCGCGACGAGCGCCTCGGGGGCCTGCAGATCGCGCAAGCCCGGCGTGTTCGGCGACGAGATGTTCACCGTGAAATAGCTCGCGACGTCGGAGAACATGGCGATCCCGGCGACATAGTCGCCGATCCGGTCCGCGCTCGCCTTGTTGGCCCCAATGTTGACGCCGACAATGCCGCGCTTTTCACGGCGGGCGAGCCGCGCGTGCGCCGCTGCATGGCCTTCATTGTTGAATCCCAGGCGGTTGATCACGCCGCGATCACGAATGAGGCGAAACACGCGCGGTTGAGGATTGCCGCCCTGCGCTTTCGGCGTCGTGGTGCCGACCTCCGCAAACCCGAGGCCGAGCCCCAGCATGGCGTCCGCGACGCGCGCATCCTTGTCGAATCCGGCCGCAATGCCGAGAGGGTTGGGAAATTCGAGCCCCCACAGCGAGACCGCAAGGCGCCGGTCGGGCGCGAGCCCGGCGCGCGGATGAAGCCCGAGCTCGAGCGCGCGCAGCGAGAGCTCGTGCGCGGCCTCCGGATCGAGCGCGAGCAGGAACGGCCGCGCGAGCCCCATGAGCGAGGACATCATCGGATGACATCCTCCGGGATGACGGGGTTGCCGTCATCGTCGAGCGTGAGCTCCCGCTCCCAGAGCGCGCGCGCGGTCGGCAAAGACCCGTAGAGATGGGGAAACAGATCCCCGCCGCGCGACGGCTCCCAGACAATAGCCGGCTTGAGCATATCTTCATCGATCGCTACCAGGACCAGATCGCGCTGTCCTTTGAAATGCTTGGCCGCCGTGGCGCGCACCTGATGAGCAGTCGACAAATGAATGTAGCCGTCGCTGAGGTCGACTGCGGAGCCGCGAAAGGCGCCATCCCGGCAGGCCGCGCGCCACTCCGCGAGTTGGACGATCTTGAAGATCATGTTGCTCCATGTGCCCGGACTGATGTGCCCGGACTGATGCGTGTCCGGATTCATGTGTCTCGATTCACGCACAGACGGAAATGACGGTGCGCGCAGCATGCGAGAGCTTCTTCTCGCGTGTGTCAGGGTAGGCTACACTGTCGTGCTTGCATGCTGGGCTCGTCGTGACGATCACGTGACGCTTGGCCAGCGGGCTGGCCAACAACGGCGGGGCTCAATAGCACGGTCTAGCGGGGTGGTGCGCAACCCCAAATTTCAATCCCAACGACGATCCGACGGACGTTTTCCCAAGTCTAAACCGGGGCGTGAGCCCCGGGGCGGTGCGTCGTGTTTCGACGACACGAAGTCGAGGACGCTCTGAGTGCACGAGCTTATTTCAGTCAGCGTATTGCCGCTCAAGGATCTTTTCTCCGATGCCTTTCACTTCCGGCTCCCTTATTTTCAGAGAGCCTATGCCTGGCAAACCGAGCAGGTAGGACGCCTCCTTTCCGACATCGCGGGCGCCATGCGCTCGGGCGAGGCCTCGCGCGGCTATTTCCTCGGCAAGCTGATGGTCGCCAAGAGGAAGGACGACGCCGAGACCGCGCTCGTCGACGGCCATCAGCGCATCATGTCGCTGACCCTGCTGTTCGCCGTGCTGCGCGACCTCGAGAGCGATCCCGCGTTCCAGCAGAGGCTGAACGGCTTCATCCGCGGGCGCGAGGTGCGCCTGGCGCCGCAGGAGGCCATCGCTGCGTCGTGTGAACGCTTCGTGCAGGCGCCCGGCGCCACCTCCGTCGACCCGGAGGAAGATCTCGATGTGCTCTCCGAGACCGAGCGCAACCTGATCGAGAACCGTAACTTCCTGCGCACGGAGCTGTCCGGCGTCGACTTCACGCCCGAGTTGCGTCACGCTCTCGTCGCCTACCTCGCCGACCGCTGCCATGTCATGGTGACCGCCGTCGAGGACGTGGACGAGGCCTGGTCCTTCCTGCGCACGGAGGAGGAGACGCGCGTCGACTTCTCGAAATCGGACCGCGCCAAGTTCAACCTGCTGTCGATCGTTCCCTCCGCTGAGCGCGGCGAATGCCAGAAGATCTGGGAATCCTGCGAGGCGCTGCTCGGCGCGGCGGATATGCACGCGCTCCTCGGTCACCTGCGCACGTTGAAGCGGCGCAAGCAGAGCGGCAAGCCCGTCGAGGTCGAGATCGCCGAAAGCTACCGTCTCAACATGACGGGAGCCGGCCTGGCATTCCTCAACGCCGAGCTCAAACCCGCCGCCGAGCGGCTGGCGTTTCTGCGCCGGCGCGGCAATGGCGCGGGCGCCATCGGCGAGTTCGCCGAGCGCCTCGACTGGATCGATTCGCAAGTGTGGGTTCCCGCCGCCTTGCTGTGGCTCGACCGCGAGCGCGGAGCCGAGGAGACGAGCTTCTTCTTCAAGCGGCTCGAGCGCATGGTCTGGATGATGCGTATCGCGGGCTTCGATCCGACGAAGCAGCACAATCGCATCGTGCAGCTCTTGGGCGAGATCGATCGCGGCAGGCAGGTCGCGGCCATCCGCGAGCTCGATGCGACCACCGAGATGCGCGAGAAATCGTTGGCGAACCTCAGGAGCCCGTCGTTCGACGCCAAGCGCTTCAGCGCGCGCGTGTTGCGGCGCATCTCGATCGCGCTCGGCCAGGACCCGGGCCCGATCGCGCGCGACAGCCTGACCATCGAGCACGTGCTGCCGCGCGCTTACAACGCGCGCAGCGCATGGCGCACCCACTTCCCGTCGCCGCGCTCGGTGCAGCAGTACGCGCACCGCCTCGGCAACCTCACCTTCCTCTCGCCCGAGGAGAACCAGAAGGCCGACACGCTCGATTGGGCCGTGAAGCGGCCCATTCTCGCCGGCTCCCAGTTCCTGCTTTCGAGCCGTCTCGCCGCCGCGGAAGAGTGGACACCCTCCCAGATCTACGCCCGCACTGAGGAGCTGATCGGCGTCCTGTTCAAGGACTGGGACGTCAAGTTCTAGGTGCGTTCAGGTTGAACAGTGCAGTGCGCTCCCGTCGTCTCGCGCCACTTCGCCTCTCCCCAGTGGGGAGAGGCCGGAAGCAATCGAAGAATGCTTCCGGGTGAGTGACTTGGAGAGGGCGTTACGACGCTTCCGCGTTCTCGCCCACGAGCTCGCCCTTGAGCGCGGTCGCGATCAGCGCCTGCGTCTCGGGCACGCCGTAGAGCGCGATGAACGAGCCGAAGCGCGGACCTTTGCTCTCCCCGAGCAGGATCTCGTAGATGCTGTTGAACCAGGCATTGGACACGCCGGGCTTCTCCGGCGTCGCGCCCTTGGCCGCGAAGTCCTGGTAGCGCGTAACGGACCGCCCGACGTCGTAGAGGATGCTCTGCAGCTCCTCGGCCGAGGCGCCCTGGGGCGCCTTGCCGAGCGCGTCCGAGAGCGCGAGCAACGCCTCCCGCTCCACCTCGTCCGCCGGGCGGTAGCGCTTCTTCGTCTTCACGAAGTCGGCGTAGTAGCGCACCGCGTAGCCCGCGAGCTTGTCGAGCAGCGGGTGCGTCTCGGGGCTGACCCCCGGCACGTGACGGCGGATGAAGCCCCACAGCACGCCCTTGTCGTCCGCATTCGACGCAGCGACGAGGTTGAGCAGGAGCGCGAACGTGATCGGCATGTCGACGGCCTGCGGCTCGCCGCCGTGGATGTGCCACACGGCGTTGTCGAGCTTGGCCTTCGCATCCTGGCGTGGATAGGCGGCGAGCAGCTGCAGGTACTCGTCCACCGCGCGCGGGATCACGTCGAAATAGAGCTTCTTCGCCGTGCGCGGCTTCTGGAACATGAAGAGCGCGAGGCTCTCCGGCGAGGCGTAGGTCAGCCACTCGTCGATGGTGAGCCC
>JBFXEP010000193.1:0-6165 GCA_050179995.1 Hyphomicrobium sp. | reverse complement strand
AGACCGAGCGCACGCGCGAGACGCCCGGCATGCCGTTCATGGCGGTCTCGATGGGGAAGGTGACGAGCTGCTCGACCTCCTCGGGCGCGAGGCCCTCCACCTCGGTCATCAGCGTGACGGTCGGGCGGTTGAGGTCGGGGAACACGTCGACCGGAAGGCGGGCGAGCGTCACGAGGCCGTAGGCGCTCATGGCGAAGGCGGCGACGAGCACCAGGAGGCGGTTGGCAAGGCTGCCGCGGACGATGGCGTTGAACATCTGTCTTTTCCCTTGTCGTGCTTCTTATCGAACATGTCGGCTGCATGGCTTCGCCATGACCGCTTCACACTTTTCCGGAAGCACTTCTGCCCCTCCTTACCGAACCTGATTGATCAGCTCGGCCGCCCCGACGACCACGCGGTCGCCTTTCTCGAGGCCGGAGGTCACCACCAAGCGCTCGCCATCGAGCGGCTTGGTGCGCACCGACTTGGCCGCGAAGCGCTCCGGCGCGACCTTGACCCAGACCTGCTGCAGGCCGTTGGTGGCGCGCACGACGGCGACCTCGGGCACGATGATGCCCTCGATCGGCGCGCCGTGCTGGACGAGCACCTTGATGGTGCCGCCGATGCCGAGCGAGGCGTGCGGCTCATCCACACGGAACAGGAGCGGCAGCGCCTGCTGGCGTAGTGCGGGCGCGCGGCCCACGAACGTGAGCGGGATCTTGTGCCCCTCGGCGTCGACGGCCGTCGCCGACGCGACCGGCGTCTCGTCGTCCGTCCCGGGAATGCCGATGGCCTCGATCCAGACCCGCTTCGGGTCGACGATCTCGAACAGCGTGTCGCGGGCTGAGACGACCTGCCCGGCGCGCACGGTAGCGACGGAGATGACGCCGGCAACGGGCGCCTTGAGCTGCATGCGCTCCTCGTTCTTCGGCTGGAGCACGCGCTTCTGCTCGCGCAGGCTTTCGATCTCGGTGCGCGTGTCGTCAATCTCACGTTGCGGGATGTAGTCGCCGGAGATGCGCTCGAGCCGCGCCAGCTTCTGCTCGGCGATGCGCAGCTTGCCTTCGACGTCGGCGGTGACCTGGGCCAGCGTGCCACGCTCGTAGACCGGCATGGCCGGCGCGAGGAGGGCCAGCACGTCGCCGGCCTTCACGGTCTGGCCGACGTGGGAGACCTTGCCCTCTGCGAGCTCGATCTGGCCGTCCATGGGGGCCTGCACGCGGCCTTCGTGCGAGGGATCGGCGATGATGGTGCCGACGAGCTCGGAGCCGGGCTGCGTTTTCTCGATGGTCGCGGGCGCCGTGCGCACCTCGAGGAGGCGCTGCGTCGCCTTGGGCAGGAACACCTCGCCCGTGGGCAGCTTAGCCGGCGCACTGCCGGCGGGCGCGGCCGGGGCTTCCTCGCCGCCATGGTCGTGGCCTTCGTGGGCACGGGCGCGGTCGGGTGCGGCGGCGGCGACGAGGGCTGCGATCAGCATGATCTCGGCTGCGTTGCGCAGACCGCGCTTTGCCGAGTCCGGCTTGCTCTCGGTCTTGCCCTCCGTTTGCCGGAGGCGGACCGGGCGGAAGGCGAAACTCACGAAGAAGCCTCCGAGGGCGGCGAGGATGGCCAGCAGCCACAGCTCCGGACGTCCGATGACCTCGGACCACCACGACCCCGCAGTCATCTCGCCGCTCGCGGCTGCCGGGATTACGAGCATGCCGGCGAGAAGGTCAGAGGCGCCATCCGCGGTGACGACGAAAGTCAGCGCCTTGGTGCCGGGCACGTCCGCCCATCCGGCCTCGAGCATGTAGGTGCCGTTACCGTTCTCCTTGGCGGTTTGCTGGGCGATGCCGTCGCCCATGACCTCGATGGTGGCGCCATCGACGGGGGCGTTGGTCGCCTTGCGGTCGAGGTAGATGGTGAGGAGGTGGCCCCTCGCGATGGCGACCAGCTCGAGGTCCGAGCCTTCGGCGACGAGGCGTGGCGTTGCGGGCGCGGCGGGTGCCGTGGCTTGCGAATGTCCGCCGTCGCCGTGGTCATGACCGGGGCCGGCGAGCGCCGTTGCAGCGAAGAGAGAGAAAACTGCGAATGTGAGATTGGCCAGTCGGGTCATGCTTGCGCCTCGGGGTTCCGGGAGAATCCTCGAGCAACGCGATCGGAGTGGTTCGGGTCTTGGCTCCCTGCCTCCTGCGCAAAAAGCAGCTATGGCAAGCGGAGAACGACGCCTCGATTGCGTGCTCGCAACAAGCCCTCTCGACCGCGCGAACGCGGACGATGGGCCGGATCAGGCGAGGACGCGGGGAGGCCTGAAAAGCGGTGAGCCAAGCTGTCCGGGCGGCACATGGGATTTCGCGATCGGGACGGCGGCCCGATCGCGGTCGGCGACCTTCAAGCTGCAATCGCCTGCCGGAATGGCGGTGGCCAGGCTGCTGCAGCAATGCCCGTGCATCTGGGTGCACGGCTCATCCGTTGAAGCCGAACCGGACTGGTCGCTATCGAACGATCCGACATCGCCACCGCCCAGCGGCTGATCCGCGCGCTCGTACGAAGCATGGTCTTGATGAGCGGCATGGCTATGCGTGCCGTGCGGACCATGCGAGTGCGCGTCAAAAGCCGCCAAGGCTGCCGCATAGCCGTTCGCCGCGCTGGCGCTCAAGGCGACCGCGAAGAGGAGAACATGCAGTATCTTGCGAACCAGACGTTGCATGCCCAAGAAAAACCTTATGATTCTACTGTGGTCAAGAAGAGATTCGCAGGCGGCGGCTGTTTCATTTGTTGCACCAACCCGTGACTAAATGTTGACGCCGAAACGCGTCAGCAGCCACGCGGTTGCACTATAGAGGACGATCGTCAGCGCACAAGAACCCGCCAGCGACGGCCAGAAACCCACGCCAGCCCGCAGCAGGCCCGGCAACAGCAAAAACATGGGAAGGCTCGGCAGCAGGAACCAGAACGTGGATTGTGCCTGCGCTGCGATCCGCTCGACGTCGGCGGTTTCACACCAGAGCCAAATGAAGGCCAGCACCGAGATCAACGGCAGCGACGCGACAAGCCCGCCGATGCCGGGGCTTCGGCGCGCAACCTCCGAGACCAGCAAGACAAGCAAGCCGGAAACCGCTGCCTTGAACGCCAAGTATGCCATGTTGTCGACCCCTGTTGCCGAGAGACCCATCGACAGGAAACGGCTCTCAGACATCCGTCAAGCAGGCGCGGGCTTCCTGATCCCCGGCTGCAACCTCGGACGCGAGCGCGCGGAGATCGGGATGGGCGTCGGCGCTCAGCATGGCGAGCGCCTCGCGGCGGAATGCGGCGGGTGCGTGCGCGAGCGATGCGCGGAACCAGCGTAGGGAATCGCCAACGCGTCGCTCCGCCACGAGATAGCGCGCGTGGTGGAACTGGCCGCGGAAGCAGCCGCGCTCGGCGGCCCAGCGATACCAGAGCGCAGCGGAGCGTTGCCTGCGCCTCGCGACGTCCGAGCCCTCGCGGAAGCGGCCGAGCATGCTCATGGCCTTGGGATTGCCGCGGCGCGCCGAGCGAACGAGCAGCGTCAGGGCCTTCCTTTCATCGAAAGGCACGCCACGGCCTTGCGCATACAGACACGCGAGGTTGAACTCGCCCCAGGCATGACCCTTGGCGGCGGCGCGGGCGAACCACCGGGCCGCCTCCGCAGGATCGACGGGCACGCCCCAGCCGAGCTCGTGGCAGCGGCCGACCATGTTGATCGCTTCCGCGTCGCCGCTGCGGGCGGCCGTGTTAAACCAGCGGAAGGCGGCCTCGGGGTCGCGATCGACGCCCGCGCCGTGCAGGAGGCGGCGCGCCCAGCCGATCTGCGCATCGACGGAGCCTTCAACGGCGCGGTCGCGCAGCTCGCCAGGCGAAATCTCGGGCACGCGGGCGGAGGGGCGATCGAGGACGCGCACATAGAGGGTCTTGAACGCCAAGCCCTCGGCCACGGCGAGCTCGAAGTCGTCCTCGATGCGGATGTCGGCGGTCATTGCGTCCCCTCGGTCCCGCGCCATCGCAATATATGACGGAAGCAATCAGGAAATTAAGCGAAATCTCGGGGGCGTGCGCCGACGACGTGCCTCGAGCGCGTACACCTCCGACTAGATCGAGACGTATTTTTTTCACGCCATGGCCATGGGGTGGAGAAGGGACGAAGCGCCTCTAGCAACATGCGAAACGCTATTTGATGTTGAACTGGACCGGCAGCGACAGGTTGAGGGCGCTGGTATCGGTTTCCTCGGGCGGGGCCGGCAGAGGGCTTGCGCGCGACAGCATCTCGAGCGCCTCGTTGTCGAGCAGCGCCGAGCCAGATCCCTTGACGATGCGCGTGTTGGTGACGCGGCCTTCACGGTCTATGGTGAAGTTCACGGTCACCACGCCCTGCACGCGGCGCGCGCGTGCTTCGCTCGGGTAGCGCTTGTGCTTGCCGAGGTGCAGGTGAAGCGCCTTCTGCCAGGAGAGGACGGCCTGGTTCGGCTTCTTCGACGCGCCTTGATGCGGAGCGGCGGCCACGGGGCCCTTCTGATCCGCCTCGATCGGCGGAGGCGCGGCGGCGAGCGAGGCGACGGTCTGCGCCTGCACCTCCTCCTGGGGCTTCTTCTCCTCTTCTTCTTCCTCCTCCTCGACGGGCTTCACCTTCTGCATCGCTACCTCGGGCTCGGGCGCGAGCGGCGATTCCTCGACGGGCGGGATGATCTCCTCGGGCGTGACCTCCTTCACCTCCTCGGTGGGAGGCACGGGCACCGAGTCCTCGGACTGCGGCCCGGGCGCGAGATCCTGGCGCTCCTCGATCGGGGCGATAGGCATGGGCGCGAGCTCGAGCAGCATGGCGCCCTCGGGCTCCTCGTCGGCCTCGTCCTCGGGCCATTGCCAGAGCGCGGCCGTCGCGCCACCCACGTGGAGCGTCAGCACGAGCAATCCGGCACCGATCCAACGGCGCCAGCGCGCCGCCGACGGCTCCAAGAGCTCGAAGGTGCTCATCATGGGCCGGCGGGCGCTGCGGCGGGCGGCGCTGTTGCTGCCGGTGGTGCTGCGCGTGCGCCCGGTGCCGGCGGCGGAGGCGCCTCCTCAAGCCCGACGAGGGCCACCTTGAGGTAGCCGGCGGCGCGCAGAAGATTCATCACCGTCATCAGCTCACCGTAGGGCACCGACTTGTCGGCGCGCAGAAAGACGCGCTGCTGGCGATCGCTGCCGGTGGCCGCGTCGAGGGCGCCGCGAAGCCCGCCGCGCGGGACGCTGTCGTTACCGAAGGCGAGCGTGAGGTCAGCCTTGACGGTGAGGAACAGCGGCTTGTTGGGGCGCGGCTGCGGCTTGGCGCTGGCCACGGGCAGATCGACCGGCACGTCGACCGTCGAAAGCGGGGCTGCGACCATGAAGATGATGAGCAGCACCAGCATCACGTCGATGAAGGGCGTGACATTGATGTCGTGGTTCTCGGTCAGGTCATCGCCGCCGTCGTCCAGTCGTGCAGCCATGCTTCACCTCACTCCGCGGCGCGGGCCGGGACCACCACCTTGAAGCCGCGATCGAGATCGCGGGAGACAAGGCGCATGACCTCGGCCGAAGCCTCGGCGATCATGGCGCGGTAGCCGGCGATCTGGCGGGCGAACTGGTTGTAGATGATGACGGCCGGTATGGCGGCAACGAGGCCGATGGCGGTGGCGAGCAGCGCTTCGGCGATGCCGGGTGCGACGATGGCGAGGTTGGTGGTCTGGGCTTCCGAGATGCCGATGAAGCTGTTCATGATGCCCCAGACGGTGCCGAATAGGCCGACGAACGGCGCCGTCGAGCCGATGGTGGCCAGCACGCCGGTGCCGCGGGTCATGTCGCGGCCGGCCGCGGCGGTGAGCCCGTCGAGGCGCGAGGCGATACGCTCTTTGATGCCGGCCTTGTCGGAGACGTCGGAGGAGAGGTGCAGCTCGAGAGCCGCGCGCTCGATCAAGCTCAGGACGATGCTCTTGCGGCCGCCGAGCCGTTGCACCGCCTCGGCTAGGCTCGAGGCGGCGTGGATGTCGGAAAAGGCGCGCGCCAGGCGCCGTCTGGCCCAGGTCAGCTCGAGCGTCTTGGCGAGCCACACGGTCCAGGTGACCACGGACGCGAAGGCGAGGCCGATCATCACCGCCTTCACGACGATGTCGGCCGACATGAACATGCTCCACGGCGAGAGATCGCGCGGGAGGTGGGACGCGTCGATGCCCT
>JBFXEP010000192.1:0-6169 GCA_050179995.1 Hyphomicrobium sp. | reverse complement strand
GGTGGTGGCCGGCGGATCCGCCATGGCCTCCGATCGGTCCCGACGTGACGGGTGGCGACGGGGATGCTTCGGGTCACGTCTACAAGTCGCCCGCCTTGCGATGCTGGGACAAGCTCGACCTCAAGGCGGGCGGCGCCTTCAGCGCCTCGCGTTGCTATCCGCCCGCTGGCTAGGCGGCAACCGCTCGCCGGTCTTGCGCCTTGACACGGCCCCCGACCTCAACGAGCGTTCGTGATCGCATGTTTGCGGTCACACGGAGGTGCCGATGTGCAAGCTCGTCTCGTTTCCGGTGTGGCTCGGGCTGTCGCTCGTGTGGACGGCCATCGTCGCCTATCTCGGCTATACAAGCGCGCCCTACGTGCCGATGGACGTGTCGGCTTCCGATCCGGCGACGGTCGAGGCGCTCAGGGCGGCGACGACGAAGCACGCCCTCATGTACGGGCTGCTCGCCGCCGGCCCGCCGGCCATCGCGCTGGTGTTCGGGCAGCTGTTCTGCCGTCGCGGCTGAAACTACCCCGCTTGTCGCTCGCAAGATTACGCGGCCTTAGGCTTTTGAGGTTTGCGTGGCCTCAAAGGGTACTCAAACTTTAGGCTGTCGTAGATCACTTGGGGTGCCTTTTTTCCGCCAGGCACGTCTCTAAGTTCGACCAAACCCAAGCTCTCCATTGTATGGAGTGTACGGGAGAGATTCGACTTCGCGCGGCCGGATAGCTTTGCCAGTTCCGCCATCGACTGAGGTTTGGAGTTCCTAATCATTTCGAGCAGCAGCATGTTGCTGTCAGTCAGAACCCGGGCAAGGGACTCGAGTGATGAAACCCAATGTTTGGGCTCGTCCGGCGCAAATGGCTTGCCTCGGGCAACTTCCATTGTCCGCTGCTTGACATACTCGCGAGGCGCTATGCCGATGTGTAGTATCCGGATCTCGCTCACGATATTCCCTCCTCCTTCAAGATAGTCTCCACGTCTGACCAAAAATCCTCCAGTAGCTTTTCTGCCGAAACAAATGGGCAGGCGGTTACCTTTTCTCGAAAGTGACGATGATCGAAAGCAAGCGAACGTTGGCGCGAGGGTGCCGATGGACCGCTGCCGACCTTCGGGGCATGGGCGTTGTCGTACCCAACAACGCGTTCGTTGCCCGGCCTATGCATGGTCAGGGCATACTGAATGCCGTGAGGTCTACCTCCGCTTTTTTCAACGCGCCGTACCTTCATCGAGATCCAGAATCCTCCCCCCGATCTCCGCCGTAACGCCGTGGAGATCGAGCAGTGCATCGAGGCCGGTTGTGTCATCCTTTCCAACCATGAGTTATCATATGGTGATAACTCAACAATTAAAACCACCCTCTACAACCCATGTTCAGCCAACTTCTGTGGCCGCCCCTGTGTCTTGGCGCGCTTGACGGCGGCGGCGAACACCGTCAGGAACAAAACATGACCGACCGCCTCATCAGCGGGGCGAAGCGCGAGGCGGACGCCTACGAGGCGTCGATCCGCCCGCGCTCGCTCTCCGAGTTCGTGGGCCAGGAGCAGGCGCGCGCCAATCTGCGCGTCTTCATCGAGGCGGCGAGGACGCGCGGGGACGCGCTCGACCACGTGCTGTTCGCAGGGCCGCCGGGGCTCGGCAAGACGACGCTGGCGCAGATCGTCGCCCGCGAGATGGGTGTCGGGTTCCGCGCCACGTCGGGGCCGGTGATCTCGAAGGCAGGCGACCTCGCGGCACTGCTCACCAACCTCGAAGACCGCGACGTGCTGTTCATCGACGAGATCCACCGCTTGAACCCGGCGGTGGAGGAGATCCTCTATCCGGCGCTCGAGGACTTCCAGCTCGATCTCATCATCGGCGAGGGGCCGGCGGCACGCTCGGTCAGGATCGATCTCGCCAAGTTCACGCTGGTCGGCGCGACGACGCGGCTTGGGCTGCTCACGACGCCGCTGCGTGATCGCTTCGGCATTCCCGTGCGGCTCAACTTCTACACGGTCGAGGAGCTGGAAAGCGTGGTGACGCGCGGCGCTCGCGTGCTCGGCGCGCCGATCGCGCCGGACGGGGCGTTGGAGATCGCGCGGCGCGCGCGCGGCACGCCGCGCATCGCGGGGCGCCTGCTCAGGCGCGTGCGCGACTTCGCGGCGGTCTCGGGCGCGCCCGTCATCGACGCCCGCGTGGCCGACGTCGCGCTACGTGCGCTCGAGGTGGACGAAGCGGGCCTCGATGCGCTCGACCATCGCTATCTGACCTGCATCGCCGGCACCTACGAAGGCGGCCCGGTCGGCATCGAGACGCTGGCCGCGGCGCTCTCGGAGCCTCGCGATGCGCTCGAGGAGATCGTGGAGCCGTTCCTGCTGCAGCAGGGCTTCATCGGGCGCACGCCGCGCGGGCGCGTCCTCACCCTCAAGGCCTTCCGCCATCTCGGCCTTTCGGGCCCGGCGCGCGCCGCCTCGCCCGAGCTTCCCATGTTCGAGGAGGGCGAGGAGTAAGCATAGCGGCGAGCCGCAGTTGCGCCTTTTGTTGCTGACAGGTTACCTCAATCTTCGTGCTCGGACCTTTTTTGGCGCGGGCTTCAGGGCGCCCGGGCAGACGTGGGGATGGCGTGTTGACACGCAGGCAAGTGGTGACGGGGCTCGCGCTGGCAGGCGTCGGCTCGACGACCTTCGGCGGCTTTGCATCCGCAGAAGCATTCCGTCTCGGCGTCACGCACTACGCCGTCTCGCCGCCGGGCTGGCCGGGCAGCCTCACACTGCGCATCGCCGTGCTCGCCGATCTGCATGTGTGCGAGCCGTGGCTCGGCATCGAGCGGCTGCGCGGAATCGTGGCGCGCACGAACGCGCTCAAGCCCGACATCGTCATGCTGCTCGGCGACTACGTGCGCAGCGGCGGACCGATCAATCTCATCAGCGGCGAGGTGCCGTACGAGCACTGGGCGGCCGTGCTGGCGACGCTCGAAGCGCCGCTCGGCGTGCATGCCGTGCTCGGCAATCACGACTGGTGGGACGATCGCGCGGCAATAGCGCGGCGCGGCGGACCGATCAAGGCGCGCGTCGCGCTCGAGGGCGCGGGCATTCCCGTCTACGAGAACGATGCCGTGCGCCTGGTGAAGGAAACGGACACCTTCTGGATCGCCGGGCTCGGCGATCAATGGGCGTTTCCAAATCGCGTGACCCACGATTTCGACGGCGTGCACGATCTTCCCGGCACGCTGGCCAAGATCACGGACTCGTCGCCGGCGATCCTGATGGTGCACGAGCCCGATATCTTTCCCGAGGTGCCGGCGCGTGTGGCGCTGACGCTGGCCGGGCACACGCACGGCGGGCAGGTGACAATCGCCGGCTATGCGCCCGCGGTGCCCTCCCGCTACGGCCAGCGCTATCTGCGCGGGCACATCGTCGAGGAGGAACGCAATCTCATCGTGTCGGCGGGGCTCGGCTGCTCCAAGCTGCCGATCCGCTTCGGGGTGCCGCCGGAAATCCTCCTGGTCACGGTCGTGTCGGGGCACAATGCCGCTTGACCCCGGCGCGGCGCGGGCGGCACACGGAAGCCGAGCAGAGACCGGATTCGATCCCAGCATGAGCGCGACACCCCTATCATGAGCGCAGTACAGGGCGACTGGCCTGATCTTGCGGGCCGCATCATCGACGACGAATGCGGGCGGCGGCACGTGCTGCCGGTGCGCGTCTACTTCGAGGACACGGACGCGGGCGGGATCGCCTACCACGCCTCCTTCATCCGCTGGTGCGAGCGCGGGCGCACGGACTTCCTGCGCCTGCTCGGCACGGATTCGCGCCGCCTCATCGACGGCTCGGCGAGCGTCGAGCCGGCGGCGTTCGTGGTCAGGCGCATGCTTTGCGACTTCCTGCGTCCGGCGCGCATGGACGACGTGCTCATCGTCGAGACGCGCGTCAAGGAGCTCGGGGGCGCGAGCGTCACGCTGCTGCAGGCCGTGCTGCACGGCGACAAGCGCGTGTTCGAGGCGGAGGTGACGGTGGTGCTGGTCGCCGTGTCGGGAAAGCCGCTCCGGCTCTCGACGGCGGTCAGGTCGGCCTTCGCGGGCGCGGATGAAGCCCATGTGCTCGGTCCGGGCACGGCGAAGGCCGATTGACCGTCGCCCGTTCGACACATCATCGGTGCATGGACAAGGGCGCGGCATCCGGGGATGATGCCCGCAGTCTAGAGGTATGCCGGGGGGCGCCATGACGACCGCGAAAGACGCGAGCGGAATCGATCTCGACATCAAGGACGCGAAGGAGGGCTACGAGCGCTTCCGGCTCGAGTTCGAGCGCGACCGCGCATTCTACAAGAGCCTCGCCACCAAGAAGCAGAAACCGAGGCTGCTCTGGATCGGCTGCTCGGACAGCCGGGTGGTGCCGTCGCAGATCACGCAGGCGGACCCGGGGGAGCTGTTCGAGGTGCGCAATATCGCCAACTGCGTGCCGCCGGCGTGGGCCGACGACGAGGCGGTCGGCGCGGCGATCGAATATGCCATCGCCCATCTCGGCATCGACGACATCGTGGTGTGCGGGCACACGGGATGCGGCGGCATCCAGGCGCTGGCCGAGCCTATTCCGCCGGACCAGGAAGCCCATCTCGGGCGCTGGGTCGAGTATACGCGGCGCGCGCACGAGCTGGTCGCGGCGGCGCGCGTGCCGGACACCGAGCGCGGCGTGGCGACGATCCGGGCGCACGTGCAGTTCCAGCTCGACAACCTGATGACGTACGAGGTGGTCGCCAAGGGGGTCGCCGAGGGCCGTGTCGGCGTCCACGGCTGGCTCTACGACATGGAGGCGGGCGAGATCCAGGCCTACGACCCCAAGACGGGGGCGTGGCGCGGCTTGCTGGAGAGCGGGCAGTAGGCAGTAGGCAGCGGGACACACGGGGTCGCTGCCAAGTTCGTCGGACGGAGACTTCATGACATCGGTGGCAATCTTCGCCGTCACCGCGCTCTGCGAGATCGCGGGCTGTTTCGCCTTCTGGGCGTGGGCGCGGCAGGGAGCGTCGGCGCTGTGGCTCATCCCGGGCGTCGCGGCGCTGGTGGCGTTCGCCTGGCTGCTCACGCGCATCGACAGCGATTTCGCCGGACGCGCCTACGCCGCCTACGGAGGAATCTACATCGTGGCGTCGCTGATCTGGCTGTGGGCGTTCGAGGGCACGCGGCCGGACCGCTGGGACCTCGCGGGCGGCGCCGTCTGCCTCGTCGGGTGCTTCGTCATCCTCTACGGGCCGCGCGGCGCGTAGGGCGTGGCGTTGCTGGCATTTCCTGGCCCTCGTTTAGTCATATTGCGCGGCAACATGGGCCTTGATGGTCCGTGCGCGCCAGTGCACGTTGCAGTCCGCCATGGGGGGCGTGATTGCCGCTACGGCACACACGATTTCACGGGGCACGCGGTCGCCCGCCCAAGGTCCTGTTTGAGACCCGCATATTCCTGCTCCGGCTCTCCTCGGGCCGGGGCGATCCCGGTGTGACCTCGAAAGACGGTTGATGCAATGAATCCCGCCGACGTGACGACGACCCAGCTTGCGCCGCAGGTGCATGGCGTCTCCTTCATCGAGCTTTTTCTGCAGGCCTCACCCACCGTCCAGTTCGTGATGGCGGGGCTCCTGCTCGCGTCCATCTGGTCGTGGGCGATCATCATCGAGAAGCTGATCGCGTTCCGGCGCGCACGCATCGAGGCCGATCGGTTCGAGGCCACCTTCTGGTCGGGGCAGTCGCTGGACGAGCTCTACAACGGGCTCTCGCGCGGGCATACGATCACCATGGCGGCGCTCTTCGTCGCGGCCATGCGCGAGTGGAAGCGCTCCGTCGAGGGCAACATCCGTGCGCTCGGCGGCATCCAGCTCCGCGTCGAGAAGGTGATGGACGTCACCATCAGCCGCGAGATGGAGCGGCTCGACCGGCGGCTGCTGTTCCTCGCCACCGTCGGCTCGACGGCGCCGTTCGTCGGCCTGTTCGGCACGGTGTGGGGCATCATGACCAGCTTCCAGGCCATCGCGGTGTCGAAGAACACCAATCTCGCCGTCGTGGCGCCCGGCATCGCGGAGGCGCTGTTCGCCACGGCCCTCGGCCTCATGGCCGCCATCCCGGCGGTGGTCTTCTACAACAAGTTCTCGGCCGACTCGGCGCACATCAGCCAGCGGCTCGAGGCGTTCGCCGACGAGTTCGCCGCCATCGTCTCGCGCCAGA
>JBFXEP010000191.1:0-6252 GCA_050179995.1 Hyphomicrobium sp. | reverse complement strand
CGAAGCCGAAGCGCTCGAGGTCGTAGCGCGGCATGGAGGCCTGCATCATCTCGACCGCGCAGCACGCGAGCCCGAACGTCATCCACATCAGCGAGCCCGTGCGCGCCCAGTTGATGAGATCGTCGGTGGTCGTGACCAGGAAGCCCTTGTCGCCGAGCTCGTTCGAGAGATCGTTGAAGAACGGATCAGACGGCTTGACGAGCGAGCCCGAGGTGCCGCCCGCGCCTTCCTTGGCTTTGTCGAAGGCGAACTCCGGCGGAACGATCAATCCCATTCCAAGGCTCCCGTCCTCCACTCGTAGATGAAGCCCACCGTGAGCACCCCGAGGAAGATCATCATCGACCAGAAACCGAACAGGCCGATGTCACCGAAGGCCACCGCCCACGGGAACAGGAACGCGATCTCGAGGTCGAAGATGATGAACAGGATCGACACCAGGTAGAAGCGCACGTCGAACTTCATGCGCGCGTCGTCGAAGGCGTTGAACCCGCACTCGTAGGCGGAGACCTTCTCCGGATCGGGATTGCGCACCGCAACCAGGAAGGGCGCGATCATGAGCGCCGCCCCTATCGCGAGCGCGACCCCGATGAACACGGCCAGCGGCAGATAATCGGTCAAGAGATCGGTCATGAAGTCCCGTCCTTCGGGAGCCCGCACCCTCGGATGCGGGGACGTACCGCAGCGCAAAATCGCACCATGGTGTTAACCTAAGGACCTGCCCTGCGCAACAGTTCGAGGCGTAAGCACCTGTCACTTTTGCGGCTTGTCGCCGGCCGCGGAAAAGCGGACTCTTGTCATCGGAGTTGAATGAGCGACCCGGAACGGATGGCGATCGAAAATCCTCAACTGGCCGTAGCGGAATCGACGAGCTGGAATGTCCCCGTACTGACGGCACTCAAGACCGCAGCGTTGGTGTTCGCCGTCGTCCTCGCCGCGTGCCTCGTCGGCATCTTCACGCGCCCCGCGGGCCTCCTCGCCGCCATCTGGCCGGCCAACGCCATCCTTCTCGGGGTCCTCGTCCGCAACCCCAGGCTCTCCTCGCCCGCGGGTTGGCTGGCGGCGATCGCCGCCTATCTCGCCGCCGACCTCTCCACCGGCGCCGCTTTCTATAAGACGCTCCTGCTGACCGCCGGCAATATGGTGGGAGTGGCCGTCGCCTTCGCGCTATTCATGCGCTTCAGCGAGCTCGATCGCCGCCTGCGGCGTCCGTTCTCGGTTCTTTATCTGGGCCTGATCACCGCCGCCGGCGCAACGGCCGCCGGCGTGGTGGGCGCGGTGATCAACCCGATCCTCTTCCATGGCAGCCCGCTCGTCGGCTGGTCGTTCTGGTTCGTGACCGAGTTCGTGAACTATGTCGCCTTCCTGCCGGTCGTCCTGACGCTTCCCGTGCCCGGCAAGTCGATCCTCGAGGAGTGGCACTTTGATCGCGCGAGCGTCCTGGGTACGGCCACCCCGTTCGCGGCCCTCGTCGCCGCGTGCCTCGCCAGCGTCTGGATCGGCGGTCCAGGCGCCGTGGCCTTCCCCGTGCCGGCTCTGATCTGGTGCGCGCTCGCCTACACGCTCTCCGGAACCGCCATCGTCACGCTCGTGTTCAGCGCCTGGACCCTGGTTGCCATCTCGGCCGGCGCGATCCACGTCGGCGCCGATTTCAACTCCGGCCCTTCGCTGCTTTCGATCCGCATCGGCGTCGCGCTGATGGCCCTGGCACCGATCACCATCGCCAGCATCATCGCCGCCCGCAACGAGTTCCAGGCCCTTCTCCAGCGCATGGTCACCAACGACCCGCTGACCGCCGCGCTGAGCCGCCGCGCCTTCGCCATCCGCGCGCGCACCCAGCTCGCCGAGGCGTCCGCCTCACCGGCCCCCGTCGCACTGCTGCTGTTCGACATCGACGGCATGAAGAGCATCAACTCGACCTATGGCCACTCCGCCGGAGACGAGGTGCTGAAGGCCTTCGTGCGCACCGCGCGCGCCAGGCTTCCGGAGACGGACAATTTGGCACGGCTCGGCAGCGACGAGTTCGCCGTGCTGCTTCCGAGCTACGGACGTCAGGATGCCGAGGGCGTCGCCCATCGCATTTGCGCCGCGCTCCGGGAGACCCACGTGCCGATCTCCGCCGAAAAGAGCCTGCGCCCGACCGTCAGCATCGGCATTGCACTCGCGCATCGTGCGCCGGCTTCCGCCGAGCCGCTGCTGACCCAGGCCGACATGGCGCTCACCCGCGCCCGGTCGACAGGCGGCGACAGGCACGAGCTTGTCGACGACGCGTGAGCCTCCGCCGCGAGCGCACGGCGGACGAGGTTGATCGAGGCTTTACTGAGATCGGGCAGGGGAAAGTGGCGCGAGAGACGGGACTTGAACCCGCGGCCTCCGCCGTGACAGGGCGGCGCTCTAACCAACTGAGCTACTCCCGCAATTTGGCGCGCGGGCCGTAAAACGGCCGCTCGCGCAAAAGCGAAGCGTCGAAATACGTGTTCGCGGCCGCCAAGTCAAGGGAGGCTGAAACGGGCAGCCGGCAACAGGCAACGGGCCGCAGGAGAACGCTTTGTTGCTGCTGCCTGCTGCCTACGCCGGCAGGCGGCGCATGTCATGCCGGAGGCATGCGCCTCATGTCATGCCGGAGGCACGCGGCGCATGAAATCCCGCTTGCCGATCTCGAGCCCGTTGTGGCGCAGGATGCCGTAGGCCGTCGCGCAGTGGAAATAGAAATTGGGCAGCGCGAAATGCAGCAGGTACTCCTTGCCGGAGAATTTGAGCTCGCGCGGCCCCGCCTTGATGGTGATCTCGCGGTCGGCGGCCGCCTCCATCGGCTCGGGCGTGGCTTCTCCGAGAACGGCGAGCGTCTCGGCGATGCGCTGCTTCAGGTCGGCGAAGGTCTTCTCGCTGTCGTCGTGCACGGGCGGCGTGAGGCCGGCAAGGCGTCCGACGCTGAGCTTGGCGAAATCGCAGGCCGACTGCACCTGCTTCCGCAACGGATACATGTCGGGATAGAGGCGATCCGAGAGCAGCGCCTCGGGATCGATCTTGCGCGCCTCGCAGTAGGCTGCGGCCTTGTCGATGATCGCATCCAGCGCCTCGAGGTGCTTCGTGAAGCTCGGCACCGCGATCTCGTACATCGTGATGGACATTGAGGCTCCCCAGAATTGGAACTCCACGTCGACGCGAAGCGTCGGGGAGCAAGGCGACCCGGCGCACGTGCGCCGGTCATCAACAAAGCAGTACGTCAGTTGGACGAAGCTTGGTTCAGCTTGTGTCGCCGAATTCCTTCGGCCCGAAGGGCCGGGGAGCAAAGCGACCCGGCGCTAGTGCGCCGGCCATACGCAACGCAGCACACCCGTTGAGCGAAGCTTCTCTCAGCTTGTGTACCTGAAAAGTGGTGGGCGGTGAGAGGGTCGAACTCCCGACACCTTCGGTGTAAACGAAGCGCTCTACCACTGAGCTAACCGCCCGCAACGAACTCCACATACCCGCCGAAGGCCAATGCCGCAAGCGTGGCACCCACTTCGTCCGCAGCTGTCGAGGCTGCGGACGCGGGGCGCGACCGCATCGCATCGCTTCGGCCCGAAGGGCCCGGGAGCGTCTTGGCGAAGCCAAGCTCCGCTTGGACGCGACCCGGCGGTCATGGCGAAGCCATGCTTTGCATGGACTGCGCCGGCCCTCCATCGAGCACCACGCCTTTTGAGCGATGCCTGTCTCAGCTTGTGTCGCCAGAAACAAAAGCGCGCCGCCGGTTGCCCGAGGCGCGCTCTCCGATACTGCAACGCCGGCCTACGCGTTGAGCGCGTCCTTGAGGCCCTTAGACGGGCTGAACTTCGGCACGCGCGAAGCAGGGATCTTGATCGTCGCACCGGTCGCCGGGTTGCGGCCCTCGCGCGCCTTGCGCTTGGCGACCTTGAACGTGCCGAAATCGGGAATGCGCACCTCGCCGCCGGCCTTCAGCGCGTCGCGGATATGCGCGAGCGCAGCATCGACGGCGACACCGGCCTTCTCCTTCGTCAGATCGCATTCCTTGGCAACGGCGTCGATCAGATCTTTCTTGCTCATTTTTCCGTCCTCGTGACTGGAATACTTTTGGGATGCCAGATCGTCGTGCCTGGCGACCGCGCCACTGGCGCGCGAACCGATAGCCTCGGGTGGAGATCGCGTATCGGCGAGTGTGGGGGCGACAAAAGCCCCTAAAGACGCGGCCCGTCAAGGGGCAAAACGCTCCTTTAAGCCTTAAAAATCGGGCTTTCCGGGCCCTTAAGGATCACCTTATGAGCACAACGGAGACATCCCCTTAACCAACAAAACACCAGCGGCGCCCGAGCCGAAGCTCGAGCGCCGCCGAAGTGTGCAATGCGCGACCTCCCAGAGTGCCGCGATCAGCGTGTTCCGCGATCAGTGCGCCGTGAAGCGAGACGTGCCGTCCTCGCCGTCGCCTGGAACCGCAGCCGCATCCTGCTGCGGCTCGTCCCACTGGATCGCCTCCGGAACGCGCACGAGCGCCGCCTTCACGACGTCCTCCATGCGCGCCACCGGCACGAGCTCGAGCTTCTTCTTCACCTCTTCCGGGATCTCGGCCAGATCCTTGACGTTGTCCTCGGGGATCAGCACCGTCTTGATGCCGCCGCGCAAGGCCGCGAGCAGCTTCTCCTTGAGACCGCCGATCGGCAGCACGCGTCCGCGCAGCGTGATCTCGCCCGTCATGGCGACATCCTTGCGCACCGGGATGCCGGTCAGCACCGAGATGATCGCCGTGGCCATCGCCACGCCCGCCGACGGACCATCCTTCGGCGTCGCGCCCTCCGGCACGTGCACGTGGATGTCCCGCTTCTCGAACATGGACGGCGCGATGCCGAACTCGACCGAGCGCGAGCGCACATACGCGTTCGCCGCCTGGATGCTCTCCTTCATCACGTCGCGCAGGTTGCCGGTGACCGTCATCTTGCCCTTGCCGGGCATCATCACGCCTTCGATGGTGAGCAGCTCGCCGCCGACCTCCGTCCACGCGAGCCCGGTGACGATGCCGATCTGGTCCTCGAGCTCGGCCTCGCCATAGCGGAACTTCGGCACGCCGAGGTAGTCGGCGACGTTCGCGCTCGTGTGCGTGACCGTCTTGTTCGGCGAGGTCAGTATCTCCTTCACCGCCTTGCGCGCGAGCTTGGCGATCTCGCGCTCGAGCGAGCGTACGCCGGCTTCCCGCGTATAGCGCCGGATGATCTCCAAGAGCGCGCTGTCGTCCACCGTCCACTCGCCGCTCTCAAGCCCGTGCGCCTGCTGCTGCCCGGGAAGCAAGTGACGCTTGGCGATCTCGACCTTCTCGTCCTCCGTGTAGCCCGCGAGCCGGATGATCTCCATGCGGTCCATGAGGGCAGGCGGAATGTTGAGCGTGTTCGCCGTGGTGACGAACATCACGTTCGAGAGGTCGTAGTCCACCTCGAGATAGTGATCGTTGAAGGTGGCGTTCTGCTCCGGATCCAGCACCTCGAGCAGGGCCGCCGCGGGATCGCCGCGGAAGTCCTGGCCCATCTTGTCGATCTCGTCGAGCAGGAAGAGCGGGTTGGTCCGCTTCGCCTTCTTCATCGACTGGATCACCTTGCCGGGCATCGAGCCGATGTAGGTGCGCCGGTGCCCGCGGATCTCCGCTTCGTCGCGCACGCCGCCGAGGCTCATGCGCACGAACTCGCGGCCCGTTGCGTTGGCGATCGACTTGCCGAGCGAGGTCTTGCCCACGCCGGGAGGACCGACGAGGCACAGGATCGGCCCCTTGAGCTTGTTGGTGCGCGCCTGCACCGCGAGATATTCGAGGATGCGCTCCTTGACCTTCTCGAGGCCATAGTGCTCCGCATCGAGGATGAGCTGAGCCTCCTCGAGATCCTTCTTGACCTTGCCCTTGATGCCCCACGGGATCGAGAGCAGCCAGTCGAGATAGTTGCGCACCACGGTGGCTTCCGCCGACATCGGGCTCATCTGCTTGAGCTTCTTGAGCTCGGCCGTGGCCTTGTCCTTGGCCTCCTTGGAGAGTTTCGTGTTGTCGATCTTCTCCTCGAACTCGGCGATGTCGTCACGCTCTTCGGTGTCGCCGAGCTCCTTCTGGATGGCCTTCATCTGCTCGTTCAGATAGTACTCGCGCTGCGTCTTCTCCATCTGGCGCTTCACGCGCGAGCGGATCTTGCGCTCCACCTGCAGCACGGAGATCTCGCTCTCCATGAGCGTGTAGACCTTCTCCAGCCGGTCGGAGACGACGGTCGTCTCGAGCACGTCCTGCTT
>JBFXEP010000190.1:0-6253 GCA_050179995.1 Hyphomicrobium sp. | reverse complement strand
TCGACGGCCGCGATGTCGACCTCGAGACTGCCATCCGGGCGGCGACGGAGCTCATCGGCAAATCGGCGCTGCCGCTCTACGGCGGCCTCGGCACCGACGTCGACGGCATCCGCGCGGTGATGGCGCTCGCCGACAAGTCAGGCGGCGTCGTCGACCATGCGCTCTCGGAGGGGCAATACCGCAACTTCCGCGTCCTGCAGACGACCGGCTGGATCATGACGACGCTGACGGAGGCGCGCAACCGCGCCGACATGTTCATCATCGTCGGCAGCGACCTCCACAAGCTGCATCCGCGTTTCTACGAGCGCATCGTCAATGTGGAGTCCTCCCTCTTTTCCGATACGCCGGAAAAGCGGACCGTGGTCTTCCTCGGCAAGGGTCTCGACCAGTCGGGCGCGCAAGGTTCGCGCATCGGCGAGATCCTGGCCCTCGGCGCCGATCTCGACCGGGTTGGCGAGGTCGTCGCGGCGCTGTCGTCGACGATCAGAGGCGCGCCGACGGTTGCCGAGAGCATCGCCGGGGTGCCGATCGCCGAGATCCGCGCGCTCGCCGAACGCCTCCAGGCGGCCACCTATCCCGTGTTCGTCTGGGCGCCGCCGAGCCTCGCCTTCCCGAACGCCGACCTCGTGGTCACGGCCGTGTCCGACCTCGTCAAGGAGCTCAACGTCAAGGGCCGCGCGGCGGGCCTCGCGCTCGGCGGCAACGAGGGCGCCATCTCGGCGGGTGCCGTCTCGTCGTGGCAGAGCGGCTATCCGCTGCGCGTCTCGTTCGCCTCCGGCAAGCCCGACTACGATTTCCTGCGCTATGCGATCCCGAACATGCTGGCCAACGGCGAGGGCGACCTGTTGGTGTGGATCGCCTCCTTCACGCCGGACCTCGGGCCGCCCGCGTGCGCCGGAAAGGTGCCCCTGGTCGTGCTCGGCACGCCGGGCCTGAAGCTCGCCAACCCGCCGCGGGTGTACATCCCCGTCGGCACGCCGGGCGCCGATCACGCGGGGCGCATCATCCGCGTCGACAACGTCGTCTCGCTGCCGCTCAAGAACCTCGGGCGCTCGAACCTACCCAGGGCCGCCGACATCCTCGCCGCCATCGAACTCGCCCTCTAAGCCCGCGCCCAAGGATCCACACATGCTGATCAAGTTCACCGGCGGAACCGTGTACGACCCCCTGAACGGGGTCGACGGCGAGGTGCGGGACATCTACGCCCGCGACGGCCGCATCGTCGCCACGCCGCCGCCCGGCACCAAGATCGACGCCGAGTACGCGCTTGGCGGACGCGTGGTGATGGCGGGCGCCATCGATCCGCACAGCCACATCGGCGGCGGCAAGGTCACCATCGGGCGCATGCTGCTGCCCGAGGACCATCAGGGCCACGAGGTCGAGCGCACGGCGCTCCTGCGCTCGGGCTGCGGGCACGCCGTCCCCTCGACGATGACCACCGGCTACCGCTACGCGGAGATGGGCTACACGGCGGCGTTCGAGCCCGCCATGCTGCCCGCCAACGCGCGGCAGGCGCACCTCGAGATGGGCGATACGCCCATGATCGACAAAGGCGCCTTCGTGATGCTCGGCAACGACGACTTCTTCCTGCGCGCGCTCGCGGGGAAGAAGGATTTCGCCTTCATCAAGGACTACATCGCCTTCACCATGCATGCGGCGCAGGCGATGGCGGTCAAGATCGTGAACCCGGGCGGCATCAGCGCCTTCAAGTTCAACCAGCGCGCGCTCAATCTCGACGAAAAGCACGAGTTCTACGGGGTGACGCCGCGCGAGATCATCCTCACGCTTGCGCGCGGCATGAAGGAGCTCGGCGTCCCGCACCCGATCCACATCCACGGCTGCAACCTCGGCGTCCCCGGCAGCATGCATTCGACACTCGCCACCATCCGCGGCGCCGAAGGCTTGCCGCTGCACCTGACGCACATCCAGTTCCACAGCTACGGCACGGAAGGGGACATGCATTTCTCCTCGGGCGCGCCTGAGATCGCCGAGCTCCTGAACCAGACCCCGAACGTCTCCATCGACATCGGGCAGATCATGTTCGGGCAAACCTGCACGGCGTCGGGCGACTCGATGCGCCAGTACGGCAACACGAAGTCCTCGAACCCCAAGAAGTGGGTGGTGATGGACATCGAGTGCGACAACGGCTGCGGCGTGGTGCCGATGAAGTACCGCGACAAGAGCTACGTCAACGCGCTGCAGTGGGCGATCGGGCTCGAGCTGTTCCTGCTCATCCGCGACCCCTGGCGCATCTTCCTCACCACGGATCATCCGAACGGGGCGCCGTTCTACTTCTATCCGCACCTCATCCGGCTGCTCATGGACCGCACGTTCCGCAACGAGAAGCTGGAGACGCTGCACCCGCAGGCGCAGGCGGCGACCATCCTCAAGACCCTCGACCGCGAGTACTCGCTCTACGAGGTCGCGATCATGACGCGCGCCGGGCCGGCCAGGAGCCTCGGGCTGCGCGATCGCGGCCATCTCGGCGCCGGCGCCATCGCCGACATCACCATCTACGAGGACAACGCGGACCGCGAGGCGATGTTCAAGACGCCCCTGTTCGTCTTCAAGAGCGGCGAGCTCGTCGTGCGCAACGGCCGCGTGGTCAAGGTCGTGGCGGGGGCCACGCATGTGGTGCGACCCGACTTCGATCCCGGCATCGAGCGCGCGGTGCGCGACTACTTCGACCGCTATCATACGGTGCGCCTCGACAACTTCCGCGTCTCCGAGCAGGAGATCGTCGACAGCAACTGCGGCCACACGGGCGGCGAATGCGGCTGTGTCATCGCGCAACCATGCGGACCGAGGGCAGCCTGACCATGAGCGCGATAACGAGAAACGGGGTCGCCATCGACGACACCTTCGCGGAAGCCTTCGGCATGAGCGGGCTCGGGCTCGTGATCACGGCCGACACGGCGAAGTGGGCCAACATCTGCGCGACCGTCATGACGGGATTCGGCACCTCGGTGATCGGTGCGGGCGCGGAGTGCGGCATCGACCGCGAGATGTCGCCCGACGAGACGCCGGACGGGCGTCCGGGCGTGCGTGTTCTGATGTTCGGCTTCTCGCCGGATTCGCTCGTGCCGCAGCTCAAGAACCGCGTCGGGCAGTGCGTGCTCACGAGCCCCGGCTCGGCCTGCTACAACGGCCTCGACAGCCCGAAGACGTTCGCGCTCGCCGCCGGCCCGCGCTTCTTCGGCGACGGCTGGCAGACCGCCAAGAAGCTCGGCAAGCGCCGCTTCTGGCGCGTGCCGGTCATGGACGGCGAGTTCGTCATCGAGGACAAGTGCGGCTACACGACCGACGGCGTGGGCGGCGGCAACCTCTTGATGCTGGGGCGTGACCGGGCGGGGCTGCTCGAAGCTGCGGAAGCCGCAGTGGCGGCCATCGCCAAGGTCGACGACGTGATCACGCCCTTCCCCGGCGGCATCGTGCGCTCGGGATCGAAGGTGGGCTCCAAGTACAAGGGCGCCGTCGCGTCCACCAACGACGCCTTCTGCCCGACTCTCAAGGGCGCGGTCAAAACCGAGTGCAGCCCCGACACCATCTCCGTGCTCGAGATCGTCATCGACGGCCTCACCTCGAAGGCGGTGGCGGAGGCGATGCGCGCCGGCCTCAAGACGCTGATCGAGATCGGTGCCGCCAAGGGCGTTACGCGCATCTCCGCCGGCAACTACGGCGGCAAGCTCGGTCCGCATCACTATCACCTGAAGGACCTGCTGCCATGAGCACGCTGAGCTTCAATCTGCGCGCCGCTCCGACGATCGCGCTCGATCTCTCGGCGCTGATCCCAAGCAAGCTCGCCGGTCTTTCGCTCGGCGACATCGCGCGCCTGCCGCTCGGCGCCGGCGCGGACGACCCTGCCGCGGGCGACGTGTTCGACATCGCCGGCACGCCGGGCGACACGATCGTCATCTCGGGCGGCTCGCCGCTGCTCGATTACGTGGGCGCAGGCCTCGACGGGGGTACGATCCTGGTCGGCGGAGCGGTCGGGGCCTATGCGGGCCGCGGCATGAAGGCGGGCAAGATCGAGATTGCCGGCGACACGGGTGCCTACCTCGCCTCGACGGCGACGGGCGGGCTCGTGCACGTCAAGGGCTCGGCCGGCGATTTCCTCGGCGGCACGCGGCCCGGCGACCGTTTCGGGATGCTCGGCGGCATGGTGCTCGTCGAGGGCAGCGTCGGGCAGCGGGCGGGCGAGCGCATGCGGCGCGGCGTCGTGATCGCGCGCGGCAAGTTCGGGCCGGCGGCCGGCTCGCGCATGGTCGGCGGCACGCTCTGGACGGAAGCGGGCTTCGGGCCGCGCCCGGGACCGCTGCTCCGGCGCGGGACGCTGATCGGGCCCTCGGTGGACGAGGTTCTGCCGACGTTCGCCGACTGCGGGCGCATCGATCCGGTGATCCTCGCCATCCTGTCGCGCTACGTTGCCGGCGTGCTCGGGCGGCTCGCGCCCAAGGCGCTGCCGCCCATGGTGCGCAAGCTTGCGGGCGATCAGGCGACCATCGGCAAGGGCGAGATCCTGCTCACCGCGTAGCGGCTGGGTGAAACCGAAGCGCGGCATCTCCCGTATGCCGGAAACGGCCCGTTGCGAAGGCCGCGCCAGGAGACGCGCCCCATGCTCAGCATCATCCTATCCGCCTGCCTGATCTCGGACCCTCATTCGTGCAAGGATTTCAAGATCCCGCTCGATGTGAGCATGGATGCCCGGCAGTGCACGATGGCCGCCCCGCCCTACTTCGCGCAGTGGGCAGAGGAGCATCCCAATTGGCAGATCAAGCGCTGGAAGTGCCAGGCTTCGAGCCTGAACGATATTTGAGGTGTCATCCTCCCCCTGGAGGGGGGAGGACGGACCGCCACACACTTAGCGCGCCGAACGAACGCGAGCTTCGCCCGCGGCCGGCGCGCTAAGTGTGATGGCGACCGAGGTGGGGGTGTTGCAACGTGACGCTCGCCCGGGTCACCCCCACCTAGCCGCGCCAAGGATGAGATAGCGCGCTCCGCTTCAAGCTTGGAAAGCTCTGTCGACTTCACCGCACGCTATCTCATGGCGCGGCGTCCTCCCCCCTCAAGGGGGAGGGAAAGGAGAGGCGCGCCTGCTTCTTCGGCGCGGGCTCACCGCTGATCTCGATCATGAACTTCTGGCGGATGGCGCGACCGAAGTCGCCGAAGCCGTGCGCGGGAAGGATGAACGCGCCAGGCCCGCCCATGACGTTCTGCGTGTACCAGGCCTCGAGCATCGGGCCCTCGTCGCCTTCGAGGATGGGCAGGCCGTTGATCGTCACGCCCGTCGCCGCGAGCTCATCGCGAACCGTGGCGGGCGGCTCCTCGGGATTGCAGTTCTCGCTGCCGTCGCCCGAGACGTCGACGACGATGCGCAGGGCCTTGGCCGGAATCTGCGGCACCACCTTGTCCGAGATCGAGCGCAGCATGCCGGAGACGCAGGTGAACTCACCCGTCTGGCGCGGGAGCGAGCGCACCTTGGCGGCGACGGCCGCCGCGTCCGACGCACTCGATATGCGCTGCCAGGGCAACGAGAACTTCGGCTTGTCGGCCCAGGTGACCATGGAGAACAGGATGCCGCCCTGCGGGCCGCTCAGGATCGCCTTCAGCACCTCGGGATCCTCGAGCGCCTTGGCGATGCCTTCCATCTGCAGCTTGTAGCGGGCCTCGTCGACGGAGTTCGACACGTCGACGGACACGATGAGCGCCGTGTCGACGTCGGGCTGCTGCCCTGGGTCCTGGGCGCGCGAGGCCGTGATACCTGCCGCAACCGCAGCGGCCAGCGCCGCCGCAATCAAGCCCCGTGCGCCGGTCGAAAAACGTGCTCTCATGATCGATTGGTCTCTTCTCTTCGCAGCATCTGGCACGATCTTAACCCTCAGGGGAACTGTGGCGCCAGGGGCACGGAGCGCGCCACGGGCCCGGCTCATGCCCTTGTCAACTCTCGAGCGGGCGCTTACGGTCGAAGCTCTTCGGCTTCGGACTCGAGGACCGTCCGTGCACGCGCGCTCCGCCATCCACATCCTGCTTTTGGCCGTGCTGGCTCTCCGCAGCCTGCTGCCGGTGGGATATATGGTGCAGCCCTCGCACGCGTCAGAGGGCTTGCTCGAGATCGTCATCTGCACGTGCAACGGGACGAAGCTCATGACCGTCGATGCCGACGGCAAGCCCGTTCCCGCCAAGCAGCACCACGTCGACAACGGGCTTTGCCCGTTCGCTGCCGCGGGCGCCGTGGCCCTCGCAGCTGCCGAGC
>JBFXEP010000189.1:0-6259 GCA_050179995.1 Hyphomicrobium sp. | reverse complement strand
GCAGGTGTTCTCGCTGTTCGAGAACGCGACGCCGCAGCTCTACCTCGACATCGATCGCGTCAAGGCGCAGATGCTCGGCATCAACGTGTCGGACGTGTTCGCGGCGCTGCAGACCTACCTCGGCTCGTCGTACGTCAACGACTTCAATCTTCTGGGACGCACGTTTCGAGTCACGGCGCAGGCGGACAGCGACTTCCGCATCAATTCGAAGGACGTGCTGAAGATCCACGTGCGCAACTCCAGCGGCGACACGGTGCCGCTCGGCACGTTCACAACCGTGCGTGACGTATCGGCGCCGGCGCGCGTGCCCCGCTACAACCTCTACCCCGCAGCGGAGCTCGACGGCTCGGCGGCGCCGGGCTACTCGCAGGGTCAGGCCATCGATTTCATGCAGCAGGTCGCGGCCGAGGTCCTGCCGCAGGGCTTCAGCTACGAATGGACGGACCTCGCGTTCCAGCAGATCCGCGCCGGCAACACGGCGGCGTTCGCGTTTGCGCTCGGCGTGGTGTTCGTGTTCCTGGTTCTCGCGGCGCAGTTCGAGAGCCTAACCTTGCCGCTGGCGGTGATCCTGATCGTGCCGATGAGCCTCATCGCCTCGATCACCGGTGTCATCCTGCGCGGCATGGACAACAACATCCTCACTCAGGTCGGCTTCATCGTGCTGATCGGCCTCGCGGCCAAGAACGCCATTCTGATCGTCGAGTTCGCGGCGCAGCTCGAGGGCCAAGGGAAGAGCAAGTTCGAGGCGGCGAAGGAGGCGGCACGCCTCAGGATGCGTCCCATCCTCATGACGTCGCTGGCCTTCATCCTCGGCGTGGTGCCGCTGGTGTGGGCGGTCGGCGCGGGCGCCGAGCTCAGGCAGGCGCTCGGCACGGCGGTGTTCGCCGGCATGATCGGCGTCACCTTCTTCGGCCTCGTCTTCACGCCGGTGTTTTATGTCGTCTGCCGGTGGCTCGGGCAGCTCTTCACGTTCCGCCGCAAGACGGCGGAACCCGCGCCAGCACCGGCACCTGCGGAATAAGATCGTGGCCCGCCGGCGGTGCGGCGGGCCACGGCAGCTCGGTTTGCGCTTCGGACTTTCCCGCGCTGCCGATTCACGCCGCGCGTGACAGGTGGCGCATGCCGGAGGCATGCCTCCGGCATGACGATCGGAGCGACTAATCGAGCTCGTCCATCTTCTCTTTGGCGGCCTTGGCTTTCATCTTGGCGGCCTTCATCTCCATCTTGGCTGCCTTCTCCGCCTGCTCCTGCTTTTGCTCCATGGCCTCTTCCATGGCCTCGCGGCGGTCGTCGTCGGCGAGAGCGGGCGTGACGCCCGCGCCGCCGGCCATCAGCATGAGAGCGACAAGGATCATTCGCATGACAATCTCCTCAAAAGCGAATTCGGTGATGGGCTGTTTGCAATGTGGGCCCGGCGGCGAGCATGAGGGGCCAGGCGCGCGCAAGCTGTTCCGCGCGGAACGCGGCGGCGATCCGCACTGTGTGAATTTTATTGTCCTATAGTTCACCAATTGAGGTTTCATTCCAAGGCTTTGCGACGCGCGGCGCATTATCTCCGAGCGATGCATTTTTGCCGTGTGCCGTAATTCTGTAATTGGAGTTCGCGGTTGCGGACTTTGGCTGGCAATGCCCCGCATTTCCCGCACCCTTGAGTTTTTTCGCGACTCGTCGTTTCTCGATTCAGGGTTGAGGGGGCGTGTGGTGGATCGCCAATCCTCTAACTGATTCAGGACTTTGGGGCGGCATCAAGAGGCGGCGCGGCGCTTGATGGGGTCTTTCGCCGGGTGCAAATTGCTATTGCCGCGTTCGGGTTTTGGACATCGGAACATGGGGGCGAGATGAGCGCCAATAATTCGATCACCGCGCGGCTGTCGTTCAATCAGATCGACGAAGAGACGCGCAGGCTGCTGCGGGACTACAAGGATTTCATCGTCAGCGAGCTGTCGGGCATTCTCGACGGCTTCTACGATCTCGTCGTGAAGTTTCCCGAGACGGCCGCCTTCTTCCGCTCCCGCGACATGATGATGGGCGCCAAGAGTGCCCAGGTGCGGCACTGGCAGACCATTCTCGACGCGAATTTCGACGGCACCTACGAGGCCTCGATCAAGCGCATCGGCGACACCCACCACCGGATCGGGCTCGATCCGCGCTGGTACATCGGCGGCTACAACGCGCTGCTCACCGGGCTGCTGCAGGCCATCGCGCTCAGATTGCCCGCTCGACCGGCGCAGGCAACCACCGGCAAGGGCCCGGGCATCGACCGCAAGACGGCGCTGCAGAGCGCCGTGCTCAAGGTGGCGATGCTCGACATGGATCTCGCCATATCGGTCTACCTCGAGGCCGGCCGGCGCGAGCTCAACACGCTGGCCGGAAACGTGGTGTCGATGGCGGGCTCGGTCGCCCACACGGCGGTCGAGCTCGGGCGGGCAGCCGAGTCGGTCTCGGGGTCTGCACGCTCGGCGACGGACCAGACCGCCGCCGTCGCGGCGGCCGCCGAGGAAGCCTCCGCCAACGTGCGGACGGTCGCGTCCGCGGCGGACGAACTCTCGGCGTCGGTGAAGGAGATCGCGCGGCAGGTGGCGGGCTCGACCGAGATCGCGGGGCGCGCCGTGACCACGGCCGACGAGGCCGGCGGCAAGGTGCGCAATCTCTCGCAGGCCTCGCAGAAGATCGGCGACGTCGTCGAGCTGATCAGCAACATCGCCAGGCAGACCAACCTGCTGGCGCTCAACGCCACGATCGAGGCGGCCCGCGCGGGCGAGGCCGGCAAGGGCTTCGCGGTGGTGGCGCAGGAGGTCAAGTCGCTCGCCAACCAGACGGCCAAGGCGACCGCCGAGATCGGCGCGCAGATCACTGCCATCCAGGGCTCGACGGCGGATGCGGTCGGATCGATCGGAAGCATCGGCGAGATCATCAAGTCCATCGACCAGATCGCCAACGCCATCGCCTCGGCCGTCGAGGAGCAGGGCGCGGCGACGGTCGAGATCGCGCGCAACGTGCAGGAAGCGGCGCGCGGCACGGCGGAGGTGGCCTCCAACACGGTCGGGCTCTCCAACTCGGCGGCCTCGACGGGTAGCGCGGCGGCTCAGATGCTGGCGGCGGCAAAGCGGCTCGGCACGCAGGCCGAGGAGCTCAGGAGAACGGCCGAAGGCGTCATGTCGTCGAACAGGGCGGCGTGAGGCTGCAGGCCCGCGAGATCACAGCCTGAGCGCGATCAGTCTTTATTGAATAGCGATCGCGCTCCAGGCATTGGATGAGACCGATTTTCCACGGTTCGGACTTTTCCTGCGCTGCCGATTCGCGCCGCACCTGGTAGGTGGCGCGACGATCGGAGCGACTAGAGTCCGAAGCGATCATGGTCTGGGACCCTTCAGGTATCAGCCCCAGGGTTCCGCGCTCTCGCAGGCCGTGATCTGCTTCGGCTCGAGGACGTTCATCAGCCCCGACATGCCGTGCTCGCTGCCGATGCCGCTCTTTTTGATGCTGCCCCAGGGCGGCTCGAGGAATTTGGGCTGCGAGCAGTTGATCCACACCACGCCCGCCTCGAGGATCGCGCACGCTCGCTTCCCCCCACAGCGCACTGTAAACTGCAAGTCCGCAACGGGAAGAAGGTATTCGCCACGATGAGCAGACGGAAATCGGGCGGGAGCTCGCCGCGGCGCAAGCCGCTGGCTGATCACGGGCCGCTGTCGCGTGCCGCCGTGCGGCTGCGCATCGTGTTTCCTGCGGACCGGCAGATCGGTCCGGGCAAGGCGGATCTCCTGGAGGCGATCGGGCGCACGGGCTCGATCTCGTCGGCGGCGCGCGACCTCGGCATGTCCTACCGGCGCGCGTGGCTCCTGGTGGACGAGCTCGGAAAGCTCTTCAAGCGTCCCTTGCTAACGACGGCCGCCGGCGGGGCGCACGGCGGCGGCGCGGCGCTCACGGATTTCGGCCGTGCGTTGGTGGCCGCGTACCGGCGCATCGAGGACCGCGCCGCCGAGGCGGCGCGCGCCGAGCTTGTCGCCTTCGAGTCCGATCTGGTGGACGTGTGAGGTTCCTGCTCATGCCCTCGGCCGGGCCGCTACCTCAGCACCGTGAAGCCCTGGTCCTCGAACACCTGAGTGGCCTCGGGTGAGGAGAGGAAGTCGAGGAACTCCTTGGCATCGGCGTTCGCCGACGAGGCGGTGAGGGCGACCGGATAGACGATGGGCGGGTGACTGTCGGCGGGGAAGGTGTCGACGACCTTCACCTGCGGCTCGCTCTTGGCATCGGTGCCGTAGACGATGCCGAAGGGCGCCTCGCCGCGCGCCACATAGGACAGGGCGACGCGCACGTTCTCGGCGCCGGCGACCTTGGCCGACACCTGGTCCCAGACGCCGAGGCTCGTCAGCGCCGCCCTGCCGTAGACGCCGGCCGGGACGGAGCTCGTCTCCCCCATGGCGAGGCGGCCCTCGCCGAGGGCGGCGGCCAGGCCGAAGCCGTTCTCGATCTTGAGCGTCGCGGCGCTGTCCTTGGGCGCGACCAGCACAAGCGTGTTGCCGAGCAGCGTCTTGCGGGACGCGTCGTTGATCAGCTTGCGCTCGGCGAGCCAGTCCATCCACTTGAGATCGGCGGAGATGAACAGGTCGGCGGGCGCGGCGGACTCGATCTGCTTGGCGAGCGCGGAGGAGGCGGCGAACGACAGCGTCGCCTTCTTGCCGGACTTCTCGTCCCAAACCTTGGCGATGCTGTCGAGCGCGTTCTTGAGGCTTGCGGCCGCGAAGACGACGACGGTCTTCGTCGCCGCCGCCGTGCTCTCGGCCGGCTTCGCCTCCTGTGCGCGAGCCATGGGAAGCCCCGCGAGGGCGAGCGCCAGCGTGCACACGAGCAATCGTGCGAGTTTCGTCATGGGGGCGGTTCCTGATGCTATATTTTTTCGAATATAGCGATCCACGGGCGCGCGGGACATGTCAAGCGTACGCTGCGCGTCGCTATGTCATTGGCGCGTCATCGCCGGATATGTTGGCCGCCGATCCGCTATCTGGGATGGCGTGGAAAGCAACGGGGCCGGGCATTGCTGCCCGGCCCCGCGATCTGGTCAGCCGCTGGGCGATCAGTGAGTCTTGTACTCCTCGTGCCCCTTGGAGATGGCGAACTCCTCCTCGGGCGAGAGGATGAGCTTGTGCCGTCCGATGATCGCGAAATACAGGATGCCGACGCCGAACCAGGCGAGCACCCAGTAGATGCCCTGCTGATACGTGCTGTCGCCAAGCTGATAGTAGAGCGTCACGGCGGCGATGATGATGGTCACAACCGCGCCGGAAATGCCGAGCGGGCTGCGATACGGACGCTCGATGTGAGGCATGTTCACGCGCAGGAGGATGAAGGACACCGCCTGCAGAATGTAGGAGCACATGGCGCCGAACACCGCCATGTTGAGCAGCGTCGTGCCGATCGCCGCCTCACCCACGAACTGGTAGAGAATGAACATGATGGCAAGGCCGAGAACTGCGCCGGAGATCATGGCCACGTAGGGTGTCTTCAACTTTTGGCCCGTGACCGACAACGCGGTCGGGAAGTAGCCGGCACGGCTCAGCGAGTACACCTGCCGGCCCATCGCGTAGAGAATGGTGTGGAAGCTGGCAATGAGGCCGGTCAGCGCGATGGTGCCGAGCAGGATCACCGCCTCGCTGCCGTAGATTGCCCTGAACCCGTCGAGAAGAGGCTCGGCGGAGGTTCCGAGCTTGTGAGCCCCGACGCCGACGACCGACGGATTGAGCAACACGATCATGAACGCCGATATAATCAGCGTTATCATGCCGAGAATGATGCCCTTCGGCATGTCGCGCTTCGGATCCACCGACTCTTCCGCCGCGAGCGGAAGCTGCTCGATGGCGAGGAACAGCCAGACCGCGAACGGTAGCGTCTTGAGGACGCCTTCCCACCCGAACGGGAATAGCGGGCCATTGCCTTCGGGCAGCTCGGTGCCATCGGGTGCGATGTTGAGCGCCCAGCGGCTGAAGTCCATGTGGGGAATCGCGCTGATCCAGAAGACGACCAGGATCGCCAGCGAGAGCAGCGTGATGATCAGCGTTACCCTGAACGATAGCTCGACGCCGAAGATGTTGAGGATGAGGAACACGATGAACGTTCCGATCCACAACAAGGGTGGCCAGACGTGGCCCACCCCGGCCGTATCAAGAATACCGTTCAAGTACGAGCCGATGAAGAAGCAGATGACGGTCGGCGTGACGACGTACTCGACGTTCTCGCAGAGACCGGTGATGAAGCCGCCCCA